>CAZBUK010000012.1:0-22436 GCA_964495085.1 uncultured Ignavibacteriales bacterium | reverse complement strand
CGGGAATGAAGGACACGAAACAGTTTCTTGCAAATCTGAGAAGAGCTGTCGCACGAGGACTCCGGGCTTCAGCCGCTCTGGCAGCCCTGACTACCGTACCTGCCCGGATGGCGGGAGTACAGAATCGGTACGGGACGATCGATACCGGTAAATCCGCACATCTCATCATCACTGACGGCGATCTCTTCGCTTTGCGCACGCGAATCTCGGAGGTATGGATCGACGGAAACCGGTATGCAGTCGATCCGGTTCCGTCGAACGACGTTCGGGGCAAATGGACAATTACTTCATCGGCATTTGCGGAGAAGGCGGATCTGTTTATTTCCGGCGAGCTGAACCGGCTCTCGGGCACCTGGAAAACCGGAGATCAAGAGATAAATCTGGCATCGGTAAAACTCGATTCGGAAAGAATATCGATCGTTCTACCCGGCGATTCTCTCGGTATAAATGGAGCGATCAGACTTTCCGCTCCCGCAGCGCCCGAAGTGATGCACGGGATCGGCGAATTGCCCGACGGTACGATTCTAAACTGGACAGCCGAACGAATCGCTCCCCGCGGGCATCCGTCCGATACCTCGGGCATTGAGCACGGAGGGCCTGCACTCTACCCCGTTCTTTCACCGGCTATGGAGTACGGGATCGAGGAATTTCCAGTGCAACCCGAACACCTTGTCATACGAAATGCAACGATCTGGACACAGGGTCCCGAAGGCGTCCTTGAAGATGCGGATATGCTTGTCTCGAAAGGGAAGATCGTGCGCGTCGGCCGGGGACTGCAGCTTCCACGACAGACGATCGAAATCGATGGACAGGGAATGCATGTAACTCCCGGTCTGATCGATGCGCACATTCATACGAGCATAAGCGGTGGCGTGAACGAGGTGGGGAACGCGATCACTTCGGAAGTCCGTATCCGCGACGTTATCGACAGCAAGAACATTTGGATCTACCGTCTATTGGCCGGGGGCCTTACGAGCGCAAACCTCCTTCACGGATCCGCAAATCCGATCGGAGGACAGAATGCCGTCCTGAAAATGCGATGGGGCGCTCTCCCCTCCGAAATGTTCATCGAAGATGCGCCGGAAGGGATCAAGTTCGCGCTGGGCGAAAACGTTAAGCGAAGTCAGAACAGATACCCGAACACCCGAATGGGTGTCGAACAGATAATTCGCGACGAATTCCATGCAGCGATCGATTACCGCAGGGCATGGCGCGCATGGGAACGGGATAAGTCGCGCATTTCTCCCCGAAAAGATCTTCGGCTCGAAGCGATCGCCGAGATCATAGAAGGAAAACGGATGATCCATGCGCATTGTTACCGGCAGGATGAAATATTGATGCTCATCAGGCTCATGGAGGAGTTCGACGTCCGAATCCGATCCTTTCAGCACGTCGTCGAGGGATATAAAATCGCCGAAGCGCTGTCCGAGCATGGGGCGGGAGCAGCTGTCTGGAGCGATTGGTGGGCTTTCAAAGTCGAGGCATATGACGGTACGATATACAACGCCCGTCTCTTGAATGATAACGGGGTTCTCACCGTAATACATTCGGATAACACCGTGATCGCGACGAGAATGAATTGGGAAGCGGGAAAAACCGTCGGCACCGGAGTTTCTGAAACCGATGCACTGAATTTCGTAACTTTGAATCCGGCAAAGATGCTGGGTATAGATCATCGGGTCGGTTCGCTCGAAGCGGGAAAGGATGCTGATTTCGTCATATGGAATACTAATCCGCTTTCGCCGTTCTCGGTGGCCGAACAGACATGGGTCGATGGACGGAAATATTTCGATCGCGAACTGGACGCCCGGCTGCAGCTTGAGATGCAAAGCCGGCATGCGGCGCTGATACAGAAAGTATTGGCATCGAAAGCAAGCGGCAGAAGTATATCGGGAGTGGGAGAAAAATCGGAGTCGCTGAACGGTTCGATTTACGACGAAGAATATACATGTATGGAGGACCATCATGAAATTCATTAGTATTTCGGGACAGAGAAGATCGATCCGACACGTTATCGGGTATTGCATCCTGCTGACGATAATATGCTCATATTCATCCCCGGGCCAGATCCCCGCCCCTCCCCAGACGAATCCGATCGCCGTTGTGGGAGCAACGATACATACGCTCAGCGGCGATCAGGTAGAGAACGGTTCTCTTCTCTTTGTAGACGGAATAATTACCGCAGTGGGAAAAGAAATCGTAATTCCTGACAATGCGGAGACTATAGATGCTGTTGGCAGACAAATATATCCCGGCCTCATTCATGCGCACAGCGTTCTCGGCCTGACGGAGATCGGGGCGGTATCAGAAACCTCAGATTATAATGAACTCGGCATCGTTAATCCGAATGTTCGCGCGGAAGTAGCATATCATCCCGAAAGTGAACACATACCCGTCGCCCGGGCCCGGGGAATCACTACCGCTGTGGTTTCCCCTTCGGGAGGGGTGATCTCCGGTACCGCTGCAGCCATGCAGACCGACGGATGGACTTGGGAACAGTCGGTGCTGCAAACGCCGGTCGCGCTGATCGTGCAATGGCCGTCCTCTACGATGCAGGCAGGTCAGCGGGAAGAATACCTCAAGGTCCTGAAGGAATCCGTCGCAGCGGCAAAGGCATACCGCAAGACTCGTGAAACGCCCGTCCTGCTGCTGCATCACACCGACGTGAGATGGGAGGCGATGCTTCCTGTACTCGACGGCAGCATTCCGGTGATCGTCGCTGCCCAGGAGGTGGACCAGATTCTGGCTGCTGCCGTATGGGCGGAGACCGAGGAATTGAGAATTATCATTCTGGGCGGACGGGACGCCGGATTGGTTGCCGATCGGTTAAAGGCGAGAGATATACCGGTTATTCTGACCCCGGTGCTCGGTGGACTGGCAAGACAGCTGGACGGATACGATGCTTCGTATGCGTTGGCCGCGCGTCTGCATGAGCTCGGCGTCCGGTTTTGTATAGCGGGCGAGTCGTCGGCCGCATATACATTCCGGCTGGCACAACACGCCGCTGCGGCTGCGGCATTCGGACTGCCGCACGACGTAGCCCTGAAAGCGATCACTCTGCATCCGGCAGAAATACTCGGCATCGATTCACGCGTCGGATCCATCGAGATCGGGAAGGATGCTACGTTTCTCATTACCGACGGGAATCCTCTCGAATTCTCAACTACTATCGAACAAGTTTATATCCAGGGCAGGAGAGTCGATATGACCAACAAGCATCTTCGGCTCTATGAGAGGTATACCGAGAAATACCGGCAGCTTAATTCGGGAAGTCGTTGATCACCCTGGTTCTGTGACGCCGGACAATCCTCCGTCGATGTCAGATCTTTATGTAGCCCGATATATTACCGTAATAGCTCATATCTGCGGATTCCGAGGATTACCGGAACGAGAAGATCCCAGGATCTCGTAGTGCTCTGTATCACAGGCACTTGCCGATTATCGAAAGCTATCCTATATTTGGAATGTCTAATAGTTTAATAGCTCATGTTTAGGGGGAATCGATATGGAAGTAACCAATGGAAACAACCGTCTTCTTCTCGTTGAGGATGAAAAAAAACTAGCGCGTACACTCGAACGTCATTTAACGCGGGAGGGCTATGAGATCGATGTTGCGTATGACGGCGATGAAGCGAAGGAGAAAGCGCTGGCCAACGAGTATAAACTGCTGATACTGGACATCAATCTTCCCAAAAAATCGGGATACGACGTCCTCTATGAGCTTCGTCTTCTAATGAATACCACCCCCGTGTTGATACTATCCGCCCGGGATAAGATCGAGGACCGCGTGAAGGGACTTCGTCTGGGTGCGGACGATTATCTCGTCAAGCCCTTCGATTCGAGCGAGCTGCTTGCCCGTGTCGAGGCGATACTGCGAAGAAGCGATGCCACCCCTGATTACATCCTGTCGGCATGCGATCTCTCGATGGATATCAAAGAAAGAAAGGTGAAACGCGGCGAGCGGGATATCAGCCTCTCGCCGAAAGAATTTTCGCTCCTCGAATTTTTCCTCCGCAACAAAAACCAGGTCCTGACGCGAAAACGGATCGCCGAACAGGTGTGGGGATATAATTTCGATACGGGGACCAACCTCGTCGATGTGTATGTCTATTACGTTCGCGAAGCCGTTGATAAGGGATTTCCGAAAAAACTGATCAATACGGTCCGCGGTCAGGGATTTATGATGGTGGATAAATAACGCCCCTGCATGACCACCCGTATAACAAGCATTCTCCAGGCTGCCGTCCCGATCATTCTCTGTGCGGCGATCGTGTGCATTGTCGGCTTGTACTCCGTAGCCTCATATTATCAAGATCAGATCGATTCATCGCTGCATGCAAACGCGGCTGCAGTCCTCCGGAGCACCGCAATACCTGATTTTCAGGATGATCGTCGTGACTGGTACGGACCGGAATCCGATCTCACCGTTTTGATTATCGGTGACGAATACCGCATCCTCTCCAACGATGATTCAGTACCGGTCGAGAAGATAGCGGAATTGATATCGACGATCCCGGCGAAACCCGGTATTCCTTCCAATGTGACCATAGAAAATTCTCGTTATAGACTCCTTTACATCGATACGGAGGAAGGCGGGATTTTGATTGCACGTTCGACGGCCGGTCTTGCGACGCTCCGCAGCCGGATCATAATCGGCGCACTGCTCGCAGCCTTTGTTTGTACCGCCGTCGCCGGAGCGATCGCGTATTCCGCGGCTGCCCGGAGATCGAAACTGATGGAATCGGTTGCGGATCATATGAAGCGTATAGAATACCGGCACCTGATGAAACCGCTCGCGGAACTCCGCATATCTGGCGACACCGACCTTGAGCGGTTCGCGGAAGGTCTGAACCATGCGCTCTCGATACTTCAGCAGCGGGTGCAGCAGGTTCTGAACTACACCTCCCTTACCTCGCACGAATTACGGACGCCGCTTGCCATCATCCGCAATCAACTGGAAGACGGAATGCGTGCATCGGTGCCGTTGAAACGGCTGCAGGAAATCGTCGCGTCCGCTTATGACGAGATCATCCGCCTCAATCATATTATCAACGATCTCCTCACGCTCAGCACACTTCAGGCGGGAACCCTTAAGCTCGAAAAAGCATCAGTCGATCTCCACACGTTCTTCAAGGATTTTTACGACGAAGCGCTGATCCTTTCGCGCGATAAAAATATTTCCGTGGTTCTCGCGCGAGGTCCCGAGGTCGCTATAGAAGCCGACATGCTCAGGCTGCGCCAGCTGTTCTTTAATCTCCTCGACAATGCGATTAAATACGGCCACGAAAAAGGCCGCATTTTCATGAAATATGCGAAAAGGAACGGCGAGGTAGAGATTCATTTCTCGGATAACGGCAACGGTATACCGCAGCATCAGCTCTCGCGCATATTCGATCCATTTTACAGAGGAGAGGCGATACAGAATCACAGCCAGGGGGGAGCGGGGCTCGGATTATCATTGGTGCGATGGATTGTTGAGGCGCACAACGGGCGAATTTCGGTCACGAGCACCATCGGCGAAGGGACGACATTCGTTATTCACCTTCCTGCATCCGCGTAGAATCGGATTGGTCGTCGAACAATCCGGGTTGGCGGGAGCCATGCCTCCTAAATTGTGTCAAATCGTACTTGATGTTCCTTGCGCCGAGACAGAATTTCCTTACTCCGCTTTCAAAGAGCTTTCCGATCGTCTGTGCAACCTCGCCTCTCCCCTTTAAACGGGCCCCGAAAACCGAACAGCTCAGGTCGCCGTCATGAACCTGGCGGATCCGGTTGATCACTTTCGACGCTCTCAGCGGATAATAATTACGAATCCATTCAGTAAACAATTCTTTGACCCCATGCGGGAGTCGCAGCATGATATATCCCGCGAACGAGGCGCCCTCCTCTTTCGCCCGGCTGAGTATCCGGGGAATCTCCTCGTCGTTCAATCCGGGAATAACGGGTGCGATGTTCACACCGACGGGGATTCCTCGTTCCGCCAGAAGTGAAATCGCCGCGAGTCTGCGTTCCGGAGCTGATGTTCTGGGCTCAAGTTTTTTTGCGAGTTCGATATCAAGCGTTGTAATGCTGAGCATGACCGCAGTCAGATTTCTGCGAGCAAGCTGTTCGAGTATATCTGCATCTCTCGTAATCAGGAAATTCTTCGTGATGAGGGAGACCGGATTTCGGTGATCCAGAAAAACTTCGAGGCAGGCACGGGTCAGCTTCAGAGTCCGCTCGATCGGCTGATAACAGTCGGTATTTCCGGACAGCGCTACGGATTGCGGACGCCATGCTCTTTGTCCAAAGCTTTCGCGCAGCAGGTCGGGAGCCCGCATTTTTACCATAATGCGGGTTTCAAAATCCAGGCCTGACGAGAATCCGAGGTATTCGTGGGACGGCCTCGCGTAGCAATAGATGCACCCATGCTCGCAGCCGCGATACGGATTCAGACTGTAATCGAAGGGGAGGTCGGGAGAGTCGTTTCGTGCAAGGATTGTCTTCGAATCGTCTGCATAGTACCGGGTCTGGATCCTTTTCTCCTCGCCGGTTTCATCGGATTCGGTAATCTCGATATTCAGTCTTTCGAATCTGTTCGGCGGATTGCTGAGCGCTCCGCGTCCGATCTTTTGCTGCATTCGCTGCCTCCCGTCTCAAAAGTACAAAATAGTCGCGAGAGTGCCAAATCCGCCGGAAAATTATCTTGCTTTTCGGAACCGGTGTCTCTATATTCAACACGTTGCGATATATACTTCGTACACCGGATCAGGACGGATCCGAGCGGGGAAGTTACATGAAACGTGTAATTGAAAAAAACGAAAAAGTAAATATACTCGGATTCGGAAAAGAGGAGCTGGAAGCGTTCGTCCGTGAAGTCGGCGAGAAGCCATTCCGCGCCCGGCAGATCTACAGGTGGCTTTACAAAGCAGGTGCCGGAGAATTCGAATCGATGACGAATCTTCCGGCAGCCGTTCGCAGGCTGCTGGAAAGCTCGGCGGAGATCGTCCGGCCCGAACTTGAAATGAAGCAGGTGTCGCGCCGCGACGGGACCGTAAAATTCCTCTTCCGCCTGCGGGATGATCTGATGATCGAGAGCGTGCTGATACCGCCGGCGCAGATGTACGATGCCGCGGAGGATATGCGGCGCCTGACCCTGTGTATCTCGACGCAGGTGGGGTGTCCCGCCGACTGCAAATTCTGTGCGACCGGTACGATGGGATTTTTCAGAAATCTCACGGTCGGGGAGATCCTCGGTCAGATCCTCATGGCACGCGTCTACGCACCGCGGAGGATCAGCAACATTGTGTTCATGGGTATGGGAGAGCCGATGCTCAATTACGATAATGTGATGCGGGCGGTTGACATCATTTCGGACGACGAGGGGATGGGGATCGGTGCGAAGAAAATTACCGTCTCGACCGTTGGGTATGTCCGGAAGATCCGTCAGATGGCGGATGAGGGGAGGAAAGCCCGGCTCGCGATCTCGCTGCATTCACTCGACGACCGGATCCGGTCGCGTCTAGTGCCCGTCAACAAAAAGCATAATGTCGAAGAGCTGCTCGAAGCGGCCCGGTACTATTCGAGCATAACGGGTGAGCGGGTGACCTTCGAGTATATTTATCTGGAGGGTCTGAACGACAGGGAGGAGGATATACGCGCGCTCAGGAAGCTATCGGGGAAGGTATCGTGCAAGCTCAATATCATACCCTTCCATCCGATCCACCTGCCGAAGGATTCGGCGCTTGGAGCGCAGTTCCGTCCGCCGAAGGCAGAACTGCTCGACCGGTTTGTCGGGCGATTGAGAAGCGAGTGCGACTTTCCCGTCATGCTGAGAAGCAGCAGCGGCATAGATATTGACGGAGCCTGCGGTCAGCTTGCTGTGAAAAACGCAGAAAGCTGAACGATTCCCTTCTAAGATTCCTGCGGCACCGGCCGGCTGACGGGAAGCGTGATCACGAACAAATTCCCGCTTCCGGCATCGGAGTCGACTTCGATGGTTCCGCCATGCGCTTCAACAAGATATTTCGACACGGCGAGTCCGATCTCCGTCAATTTAAGATCGGCCGAGATATCCGATTGTCCTTCCTTCTTATCGTTGAAGATTTTCGAAAGTCCGTTCCCCGGAATCCCTATCCCGCTGTCCTTGATCGTTATCATAATCTTATTGGATAACGGAGCCGATTCCTGTTTCTTCGTCACCGAGATCGATATAGTCCCCCCGCTCAGTGAGTGCTCCAGCGAGTAGTCGAGAATGTTGTTAAATACCTGCTGGATTTTTTCGGTGTCGCAAGAAACATACGGAAGCGGTTTTCCGAACGATTTGACGATCTTCAGACCTTTCGGGCGCGAGAGTATCTCATACCGCAGCGATACGCTCTCGATGAGCGCTGCGAGATCGGTCTGCTTACTCTCGACGATAAACCCGGCCGAGTCGGAGTCGCCCGATGCAGCGGCGAGATTTTTTATCATGTCGACGGCTCTATCGCCCAGATTGCGTGCGTAGGTCAGTAAATATGTCTGCTCTTTCGAGACCTGTCCCGAACGTCCTTTGGTCACATGGTCGATGATCGTTGTAATGGAATTGATCGGACTGAGAATGCTGTAGAGCATGCCGGTGGAGTAATTCTTCTTAAGCTCGTGTAGAGAGCTGCGCAGTTCGCGTTCACGGACCAATGTATTGAGCCTCGTTACCAGCTCGGTCGGATGTATCGGCTTCACCAGATAATCGCGGGCCCCGCTCTTCAGACATTCGACGGCGGTGATGAAATCGGCGAAACCGGTCATCATGACGACCTCGATCTGGGGGAAATCCCGTGTAATCATGTTCAATGTTTCGATTCCGTCCATTCCGGGCATACGGATGTCGAGCAGTACGATATCGATGCGGGTGTCTTTCATCAAACGGAGCGCCTCTTCGCCGCCGGCCGCAGTATCCACCGTATAACCCGCCGACTGAAGTCTTGACTTCATCGTCATCCGCTGCAGGTCTTCGTCGTCCACTATGAGAATTCGCTGGTTCATAAACTTTTGGTCCTTGATGTAAATTAATCCTGTTCGATGACTGGCAGTGTAAAACTAAACGTCGTATATTTTCCGGGCTCGCTATCGACCGCTATCGATCCGCCATGAGCTTCGACGATCAATTTACAGATGGATAGACCGAGACCGGTTCCGTTGTCGTTCGACGTTTTCCCGGAGGTTGTTTGTTGATACGGTTTGAACAACACGGCTACTTCGTCGGGATGTATGCCCACCCCCGTATCGGTAACGGATATGTGCAGAAAATTCCTCGAATTGTCCGTACCGTTCATTCTCCCTGCCCTTTTTTCCGCCGAGACGGTCACCCTTCCTCCGCGTCCGGTAAATTTCAATGCGTTGTCGAGAAGATTCAGAAAAATCTGCTGCGTCTTCTGTGCGTCGATGTACGCCTCGGGAAGTTGTGGCGCAAGCTTCGTCTCGAAGTCGATCTCTTTCTGTTTAAATTGAAACCTGATCTTGTTGTAGACATGGTCGATGATCAGTTTCAGCGGCACCGGTTCGAGATAGAGGGAGATATGCTCCGTCGTATACTTGGACAGGTCGAGTAAATTATTGATCATGAGGAGCATCTGATTCAGCGAGAGCTCCGATGATTCGAGCATGAGCCGCTGTTCGTCCTTGAGCGGCGTACCCGGTGGCATTTCCTTCAACAGCTCGATCACACCTTTGACGCCGACAAGCGGACTGCGGAGATCGTGAACCAGCATCGCCATAAAATCCGCCCTCGTTTTATTGAGCTCTCGCTGCACCTCGCGCACCTGGAGCAGCATTCTGATTCTGACGAGCAGTTCTTCTACCTCGATCGGTTTTGTGAGATACGCTTCGGCGCCCAGTTTCAATCCTTCCTCGATGCTCACCGGGTCTTTCTTCTGTGCGGTGAGAAATATGACCGGGATGTCCGTGGTGAGCGGGTTTTCCCTGAGACGTCGGAGTGTTTCGAATCCGTCCATTTCCGGCATCTGTATGTCGAGGACGATAATATCGGGCTTCTTTTCGGCGGCGACGGAGAGGCATTCGGCTCCGCTCGTCGCCCGCAGCATAGAGACCGGTTTGCGCTTCAATGCGAATTCGAGGAGGTCAAGATTATCCGGCGTATCGTCCACGATGAGTACCGCGGGTAACCGTTCATTATGTTGTACAGCTGTGTTCATATCGTAATCCTCATGCAGCGGAGGTAAGCAGTTTCTTTATGGATTTCAATATCTCTTCATGCGAAAAATCTTCTTTATTCATAGTATCTCTGGTATGGATCTGTAGATACGAACGCTCCGTCTTCGACAGCTCTTTTCCAGAGAGAATGACCACCGGGATATTGCGCAGCGATTCGTTCTGTTTCAGTCGTTTTACTACTTCGAATCCGTCCATGCCGGGCATGACGAGGTCGAGGAATATGATCGCGGGTCTGCTGCTCTGCATGATTTCGAGTGCGGCCATGCCGTTGTGAGCCGTCTTGACGCTATATCCGTCCTGTTCGATCAACTCTTTCATGACGGACGCGAATTCCTTGTTGTCGTCGACGATGAGCACATAATGATCCTGCGTCCTGCAGCTGAGCTGTACCATGGCGAGCAGTTTATTCAGGTCGACCGGCTTCGGCATAATATCTATCGCGCCGAGCGATACCGCGAGCGGCTGATTGTCGACGATGGAGTGGATGATCACCGGAATATGCCGCGTTTTCTCATGCTGCTTCAGCTCGCGAAGCACCTGCCATCCGTCTTTATCGGGGAGCATGATATCCAGCGTGATAAGCGCCGGCTGTTGTTCGATCGCCAGTTTTATACCTTCCTCGCCCGACGCAGCGCCGCAGACCGAAAATCCCTCGGGGACGAGGTATTTTTTCAGTATATCGATCGCGTCCGGATCGTCGTCGATGCATAAGATACGCGTACCTTTCTCGAGTCCCGCGACGGCTTCGATCTTCCGGAGCTTGTCGAGGTTGTCGGGACGCGGCTTTGCCCCCGAGGAAGTCTGGCGTATGTGCTGGGGGAGAACCGTCGGAATCTCGAGCGCGAATTCCGAGCCCTCACCGGACCGGCTCTTGACGAGTATATCGCCGCCGAGCATGCGGGCTAGCCGGCGGGCGATGGGCAATCCCAATCCCGTTCCCTTGTATTTCCGGGAAGCGCTGCTGTCGATCTGGGTGAATTCTTCGAAAATCATCCCGAGATGTTCTGCGGAAATGCCGATGCCCGTATCCCGCACTATGAAACGCGTCATACCGTTTTCCTGCGCGGTCTCGACCGTGACCGAGCCCCGTTCGGTGAACTTGAGGGCATTGCTCAACAGGTTCACCAGTATCTGTTTTACTTTTAAGATGTCCGTCTCGAGCTGCCGCAGTGCGCCCGTGTCTTCCTGTTCAAGCGACACAGGTTTTCCCGCGAATAACGGTTCGACGGCGAGGATCGATTGCTTGACGATGTGTGCGGGCAGCTCGGTCTCGACATGAACGCTCATCCTCCCCGATTCCAGCTTGGAGATATCCAGGATATCGTTGATGAGGTGCAGCAAATGCTTGCCGTTCCTGAGAATTTTTTCGAGCGCTTGCTGCTGGTCGGCGGAAAGAGGCTCTGCATCGGGGGAGAGGAGCACCGAACTGAATCCGATGATGGAATTAAGCGGAGTGCGCAATTCATGCGACATGCCCGCAAGGAAGTCCGATTTTACCTTATATGCTTTTTCCAATTCGTTGTTCTTGTCGTACAATTCCTTGTTCTTCTCGGCAACTTCGAGAGATAACCGTTGTGCCGCTTCGAAGTTTTTTGCGTTCGTCAGGGCGACCCCGATCTGCCCGACTGAATCTCTGATGATATCCTTATGTATGTCGTTGAATGAATCCGCTGTGCCGAGAACGATGACGCCGAGGAGGCTGTCTTTGAACAGGATGGGAGCAGCGACGATCTGCCTTGCCGGAATATCGGCGAGACCGGTACGGATCACGAAATCCGATGAACCCGAGGCAAGCGTGATATCAAGCATTTTCTTATCCTGTGCGCATCGTCCGGGAATTCCTTCCCCGATCGTGAACTCGGTCTGCACGGACGGACCTTTATCGAACGCATAACCCGCTATAAATTCAAGCTTGTGAAAATTGCCGCGCAAGGTATAGATTGCGCCGATCGCCGCGCCGGTATGCTGGCAGAGGAGCGCCAGACTTCGCGATGCAACGTTCTTTACGGCTGCTGATGAATTGAGCGCAGTCACCAACTCCGAATAGGCGTTCAGTTTGGTGTAGGTTGCTCCGATCATTGCGGACATATTATTGAAATCGTTCGCGAGCTGGCCGAACTCGTCGGTGCGATCGAGCAGTACGGGCGTAAACGATCCTTCGCTCAGCTTTTTCGTTCCGCTCTTCAGAATCCGGATCGGCTGCATGATCGAGCGGGCGAACATAAAACCGAGCGCGAGCGCGAAGAGAGCGAAGAGAATGTTGATGAGCTGGATATACAGACCCAGCTTGTAGTTCAGTGACACGGCATTGTCGATGTTCTTTTTGTGCGCACCGGTGTAGAGCGATAACAGACCGCTCAGCGCGTCATGGATCTCCGTTACGTATCCGCTGTCGCTCAACAACATGTCCGGATCTTCGAAGTACCGGTCGATGCGATCGAAATAGACGACGGCTCCTGCGATGCCGATCCTTCCCCGGAGGTTACGCAATTTATCCTGAAATGATCTGAAATAGGAACCGTAGGCATGCAGCTCGAACCCGTAATCCGAGTCGGTATAACTGTCGGCTGCATCCGACAGACGCGAGAGGGAGGCGCGAAGGTCCTCGATGGAGTTGAGTACGGCAAGATCATCCGAGGCGAAATCGAAATGACGATTCACCTGCTTCAGCACGCTGAGCGTGATCACGGTCAGCGCAGTAAGCATGACGAGCAGAATGATGAAATTCGCCAGTACCTTCCAGTATAATTTTGATCGCATCATATTCGGTCGTTCGCCTCTGTCATACATGCCGCGACATAATATGTTCGCGGAGCAGTGAAAGTTGTTTATCTATGATCGGCATCAGTGCATTAAGCTCGACCGGTTTGGCGACGATGCTCTCGTTCGGACGGTAGAGCGCCGATTGAACCCGGGATACCTGTTGCGGTTCCGCAATTATAATAAACGGTACATGCTCGTATCGGGGATTCTTGCGAAGAACGTTCAGGAGATTCAGTCCGCTGTGCCTGGTATCCGGGAAATCAAGATCGGAGACGATAATATGCGGGTTTAGCATATCGATCTTCTCGAGCGCGTTGTCCGGCGCACCGAGTGCGGCTACGGCAAAACCGACGGATTTCAGCCGATCCGAGAGATCAGTCCGGAATTCCGCGTTGCCCGAAACGAAAAGGACGGTCCCGTTGTATCGGTGAGAGGCGATATCATGGAGAAAATTAGATTCGAATTCGATATACTCTTCGAAGGTGACTCCGTACTTTTTGCGCAGGCCGTCGAGCGAGATAGACGGATCTTTCAGAACCTTCTGGTCGGCGATTGCGGCCTTTGCCGCAAGGGTATACATACGCCGTTTTACGTCCCGTTGCAGCGTTGCCGAGTCGTCCGGAGATATCATAAAGAGATCGGCGAGGCGACGGATCTCTTCGGTATCCTCTTCATTCGGCATACCGTTCAACCAGGCTTTTTCGAGGGCGGCGGCGAAGTGCCGCTTGCCGACTTCGCTCTGACGCTCCTGTATAAGCTCGCGCTGGCGGCGTTCCTCCTCCAGCGTGGTTTTCAGGTCGGAGACCGCAGCGTTCAGTCCGGTTATATTGTGCTCGAAGGATATCCGATCCTCGTCGAAAGTCATCCTTGCTTCTTCGAACCGCTGTTCGAGATGGACGAACGCTTCCCTGGATTTTTGTTCGCGGTCGAAGGAGGATTGAAGCTCTCCGATTCGTCCGAGGAGATCCTCATACCGTTTGTCGTTCTTCTGGTTGCGCGAACTCGCCAGTTCCTCGAGCTTTTCGAGTATCGCGGTGATTCCCGATATTTCCCGTTCCAGCGAACCAATCCGCTCGCCGGTACCGCGCTCTGCGGTTTGGCGCCGGCTTTTTTCATTTTCGACGATGTTCTTCAGATCCTGCAGAATTCCAAAAAAGGTTTCGATTTTTTCGAGCGATTCGCCGCGGTCGGCCGCTATCCGCTCTTCGAGGGCGTGTAAGAGATTCCTGAGTTCATCCTCGAATCCGATTTTTCCGAATATCTCGTCTATACGGCTATGCATGCCGTTGAGTTTAGTTTCGAGCTCTCCCGAGTCGGGTCTTACTGCAAGCCCCGCCTCAATAAGCCGGCGAAGCTCCGTTATCGCATCGCCGAGTTCGCCTGACTTCTGCTCTGTTGCGCCGATCTTATCGCGAAGTTCGTTTTCAAATCCGAGAGCAGCATGCAGCCGGCTCAGATCGTTCTGCAGGGCCGAGAATCTCGCATCGATCTGCTCCCGTTCCGGGCGGATCTCCAGGGCCGCATCCGTTCTCTGCTGCAGTTCTGCGAGGAGACCGCCGAGCTGATCGTTCCGTTTTTCGGTTGCGGAAATCTTCTCGCGAAGATCGTTCTCAAATGAAAGAGACGATCTCAGTTCGCCGAGCTCGTTCCGTAGCTGTGAAAGTTTCTCTTCGGTTTCGTGCGCATCCAGGCGGGCAGCCCGCTCCTCTTCAAAACGCCGGTGCATTTCGTCGATACCTGCGCGCAGACCGCCAGTCTCCTGTTCCAGATGAGCGAGCTTTGCAGTGAGTTCCGTCGAATTCCTGATTTCCGATATTTCCGAATCAAGCCGCGACCGGATGCCGTCAAGGGCAGAGTTGACCTCCTCTATCCGGTGTTCCGCCCCCTCGAGCTTATCCCGGAGCTCGGCTGCAAAAGAGGGGACCGGACCGAGTTCATCGATTCTTTTCTCGAGCCGGTCGAATCTGTTATCAATGTTCCCCGTGTTGGGTTGTGAGTCGCGCTGCGCCTGCACTACTGAACGAATATTCGTCAGTTCTCCCGACAGCTCGGAAACCGATTTCGAAAGGAAATCGTACCGGTTATGTTGTTCTTCTTCCGATTCGACCGATGTGCCGAGTTCCTGAACGCGCCGGTTGATTTCCTGGAGCCGCAGATTTACCGATTCTATGTCCTCGCGCGTTGTCTGGCCGGCCTCGAACAGATCCCTGACCTCGTTCAGCCGAGTTACGACGGCGACATATTCTTTCTCTAAATATTCCTGACGGTCTTTAAGACCGGAAGTATCCTCCAGCTTCTTATTCAGTTCCGTCAACTGTGATTCGGCTACGGTAAACCTGTCGACGAGCTTTGCGTTTTCGTCGACGCGCTCGCGAATCAGATCCAGGTCTCCGGTGAATTGGGATATCCTGCTGCCGAGCGCTTCGAGCCGTTGTTCGACGGATGAAATTTCTTCGCTCATCCGGTCGTCTCGCTTTCCTTCCGCAGCGAGGGCTTCGAGACGTTCTTCGAGAGAAGTAAGTCTGCCGGTGAACTCCTCACGGGAGATACCGGTGTCCTGCAGCTTTTCGGTGGTTTCGACGAGTTTTCTGAGCTCGTCCCGCAGTCCGTCGATCTCGTGCTTTGCTATTTTTTCGCCGGAATCCTTCCGGCCGGCGGCTTCGATCGACGCAAGCAGGGATTGGTGTTCGTTTCGATAGGCTTCGACCTCCGCACGGAGGTTTCTGGTCCCTTCGAGGATCTGCTCGTATACGTCGCCGGATTCCCGTGTGATGCGTTCGGAATGACCTGTGCGTTCGTTCAGATCGTCGATCGCCTGTTGGAGCGACACCAGACGCTCTTCGATTCCGGAGACATCGGGTACCGACATCCCTGTTTGCGGCTGGCTCCGGGTTATCTCATCCACCGTTCGCGCGAGTTCCGCATATTTAGCTTCAAGGTCGTTATACGCTCCGGACAGCTCATCCTCGGACTGAGCAGTCGATTCCCGGCTGCTTATCCGTCCCGACAGTTCCTCTATCTGAGATGAGAAGGCGTCGATCTTTTCAAGCAGGGAAGAGGGGACCGCTTCTCCGGCGGGTTCTTTGCCGGGCGTCGATACGAGATTCGAAAAATGCTTTTGAAGGTCCTCGATCTGAAGCGCAAGTTCGTCGATACGCTCGACCGTCATCGTTTCCGACTGGAGCGCGACGGAATAGTCGTTTATGCGTTTCTCGAGGTGTGCGATATGGTTAATGAGCTCTCGTGCGTTCTTCGGATCGGACAATTCAAGAGAGGGTTTTACGGCGTCGATTGCGTAGATCTTTTCTTCCAGCTCTCTTATCTTATCGTTGAGACGTGAGTGCTCGATCGATTCCAGGGATGCCTGCAGCGAGTTCAATTTGTCCTGAATATCATTCAACCGGGACGGATCGGACGGCGTGCTCCCATCCGCGAGGAGATCACGGTTGATTGAGTCTAACTGGCCTGCGAACTCATCCAGTTGCGACCGGATCGATTCTTCTTCACGGCTCAGCTTGCTGTGTATATCCGAAGTTTCGGAGCGGTAGACGGTTTGAAACGAATTCAGTTTATCTTCAAGGTCGGAGAGCTTCAGGGCAACCGCCGTGCCGCCTGCGAGAGAGGCATCATCGCCGGCATCGGAAAGAGAGATAGCATTGAGACGCCGTTCCAATGTTTCGATACGGGAGATCAGGTTATCCGTCTGCCCGGTTTCCCTGTGCGGAGGTTTCGCGGCCGGTTCGTCATCGGTTTCCTCTGCACTTCGATTGCCCTCTGAACCGGATTCCTGCTCAGTCTGTTGTTTGTCGAGGGTTTTCAGATCATCGAAATCGAATGCGCGGGAAGGAGCGGATGCACGGTAATCTTCAACAGGTTCGATTTCCTCCGCTTCCGGCTCTGGAGGTGATATGGTCTCGGTTTCGTCTTCTTCTTCGGTAAATGATTCGAGATCCGAGAGATCCATTTTCTGAGGCTCGGCGAGCGGATCGGGAATATCGGTATCCGGCGGTTCCTCTGCGGTCGGTTGACCGTTCTCCTTTTCTTTTTGCTGGCTGAAGAACTCAATCCGCTCGAGAAAGGCAAAGGTATAAATGTTTGAGGAATCTATTTCCTGCGCTTTTTTAACTTCCCTACGAGCTTCTTCAAAAAGAGAGTCTTTAATGTACTTCTCAGCAGCTAATAGATACTCCCGTGCGGCGTTTTTCGAATCCATACTAATGCCCTGGGTTGACCATGGGGGTAGACCTGCCTTTTACCGATTATTTCAGTTTAACCAGATGAGTGAGTATAATCAATCAGGTAATTACCGTATTTTTCCGTCGTCCGCCAAATAGAGCTGGTATAATATCCTTTGATCGCACGATTGAGTGTATGACCGGAGACAAAAATCACTCCTGTGTGTGATAATGAACACACCTGGAATTCTATAAGTGTACAATTCCTGTGCCAGATGAGGCGATTTCATGAATACGGATTATATGACGAAAAGCGGTTAAGTGGTTAGAAATTATGATTGTTAGATGGAGAGATGAAAGATTATTTTTACCTGAGCGGAAATATTGACTTATTGCCTATGTAAATATTACACTCGGTTCCTGAGCAGAAGCTCTTTTGGATGAGGATTGAGGTAAACCTGATCGCGAATATAGGTAATGTCGAATTTCTTAATATAATGCGATATCAGAGTAAGAGGTACGACGAGGGGTACCAATGCCCGACTGTAGTCTGAGATGGATGAAATAATGTCCTGTTTATCCTCCGGTGTGAGGTGATCTTTGAGGTAGCCAAGAATGTGTTGTAATACGTTAACGTTTTTCTTCACCGTTGACTTCACCTTGAGCGCTTCAAGAAACAACGTACCGTATATCTCCTTGAGCTCTGACGGAGCGTATCTTTTCTGGTTTGCCACCAGCTTTCCAAGATTTTCATAATGCTTTGGACTATGGGCAAGGAGAAGATATTTATGTACGGTATGAAATTCGATGAGTGTTCTGCGGGAGAATCTTTTCGAGAACAGGTGATGAAGGCGGTACGACCCGAATACCCGCGTTATGAAGTTTTCCCGAATTACGGCATCGTTCAGCCTACCCTCTTCTTCGACGGGTACAAGAGGGAAGTGTTTGATCAGAACTTCGGCAAACAATCCTCTGCCGTTTTTCATCGGCATTCCGTTCCCCGCATAGACGCGAACGCGTTCCATACCGCAGCTGGGCGAGTCTGATTTAAGGATATAGCCGCTCAGGCGGAACGATTCGAGTTCTTTTACTTTACCCACCGAATATACATGCATTCGATCGGTCCAATCGATCCCGGATTTCACTCCAATCATCCCGGGTTTTTCCGCGGTTCCGATGAGCCGGACAGCTTCACGGGGGACGCCCATGCCGACCTCAAGCTCCGGACATACAGGCACAAACGTAAAATATCCGGCGAGGGTATCGGTAATAAACCGGTCGCGCTTATGTCCGGCATCGAAACGGACCCGCTCGCCGAGGAGACAGGTGCTTATGCCGACATAAATCGGTTCGTTAAACGGGGTTTGAGCGGTCATGCGGCATGAAGAAAATTGAGATTCATCATTTCGGTCCGGGCAGCGATCGCTTTTACCATGCCACGGAAGACAAAGCTGTGAATAGGGTAAATGCCGTACCAGTAGAGGTAACCCGAAAGTCCGCTAGGATAGTATCGGGCGATTTGTGTGAGTTTCGATGCGTATGGTCCGTCCGGTTCAATCCGGAATTCGAGCCAGGCTTTTCCCCAAACCTTCATCTCGGCTCTGAGTAAAATTCTCTTACCTTCGATATATTCCTCGACCCTCCAGAAATCGAGGATATCGCCCACACGGAGATGGGACGGATGACGCCTGCCGCTCCGAAGTCCGACTCCACCCAATTGCTTGTCGATGAAGCCTCGCAGACGCCAGAGTTTATCTGCATACGGCCATCCGTTTCTGCCGCCGATCGACGAGACGACCGTGAACAACAATTCCGGCGGTGCATCGGCAGACGCGATGCGCACATCTTCGAGGAGATGCGAGGGATCGATGGGAGAGCTCTGATCGGTAAGCGAAGCATTCGACCAGGCAGTCTCGACATCGTGTGTTCTTAACCGGTCCAGAGCAAGGCGAACGCTCGATTCGAATCTCATTGGAACAAAATCGAAATCCCGTAAAGCTGCATCGGACTCACAGACGGTTTCTTGACGCAGACTTTCGATCAATGCGCGTGCGAGTTGTGACGGTATGGGAGTTACAAGATTGATCCAATACGAGGAGAGTCGCGGCGTCAGCACGGGAACCCGAAGGAGCGAACGGTGTAAACCGAGCGTTCGGGCAACCGAGAGCATCATTTCGCGGTAGGTGAGTACATCGGGCCCCCCGATGTCGTACGATTTACCGGTCGTCCGGGGTAGATCGATAGCATCGACAAGGTAGCTGAGGACGTCTCGTATCCCGATCGGTTGTGTCCTCGTATCAACCCACCGCGGAGTAATCATGACGGGGAGCTTGTTCACAAGATGATGAATCATTTCAAATGATACGCTTCCAGAACCGATAATCACAGCCGCGCGAAATTCGGTTACGGGAACGCTGCCGGAGCGGAGTATATCTCCCACTTCGTGACGGCTTCGCAAATGCGGGGATTGGGCGGCTGATCGTTTTCCGAGACCGCCGAGATAGATTATGCGTTTAACGCCGTATAAATTGCTCAGCGTCGCAACACACCAGGCCGCGGATCTGTCGCGCTTCTCAAAGTCCTTACCTGTTGCGGACATCGAATGCACAAGATAATACACGATATCGATACCCTGAAATGCCGGGGGGAGGGAATCGGGTTTTAAAAGATCGCCCGTTATTATTTCGACGCCGGACCGGTTCAGACCGGTGAGTTTATTCGGATCTCTGATGAGACAGCGAACATGTTGTCCGCGTTCGAGTAGTCTCGGTACCAATCTTCCGCCGATGTAACCGGTAGCGCCGAGCACTAAAATTCTGGCCATAAGAATTCGTTTTTTAAAGTTTATCAAAAGGTCAGGGAATTCTTTAATACCGCTTCAATTCCGCTATTTAAAATTCCAGACTCAGCCCGATCGAGGGGAGTATTCCGATCGAGCTGGTGTTCTCAAATGTTGCCGTTCTGCGGTTATAACGGGGAACATCTCTTGCCTTACGGTTATAAACATTCTGGATATCCAGATAAGCGACAAGCGCGAATCGATCCAAATTCCATCGCCGGTCAGCCCTGATATCAAGACTATGATTGGGGGATATCCGGATACTGTTGTACTGCGCGAGATCGCGTATACCGTTTTCATCGAAGGGCGTATACGGACGTCCGGATGCAAACCGGAACTTAGCGCTTACTTCCCAGTTTTTATTGACGATATATCCTCCTCCCAAATTCACGATCCAGCGTTGATCGTAGCTGCTTGGGCGGCGAACCCCGTCGAGCGCCTGATACTCCGAGATATTATAGCTGACGCTGAACGTACCGTAGCCCGGGATATCGGATAATTTTTTCTGGACGAACAGTTCAAATCCACGCGCCGTTCCGCTACCCGCCGGGAGCAGGGGATCGAGACCGAACGAGGCGAATTCCTCATCCGCACCGCCGTATCCGGCGCCGGTATTTGCCATCACGAGGTAGTGTCGTATCGCACTTGCCGGATAATCGAAATAACGTTTAAGATACCCTTCGAGACTGATACGGGTATCCGTTCGGAGCAGATGATCGATACCGAGAATGAACTGATCCGCGCCTATATGCGTGAGAGAACGGTTCTGCGGATGAGCGGCCAGCCATATGTAGGCAGGCGCCTGGTAATACCTGCCTATGCTTGCGTTCAGGTTCGACCTGCCGCTGAGGGAGTAGCGGACCGCAAGCCGCGGAGCGGGAGCAAATGCACGATCGATCATATTAAAATAATCCGCTCGCACTCCGAGCGTAACGGCCAGCCGGCCGAATCTTCTATTGAACTGCGCATATGCAGCGCCCTTATATGCGAGAGTATCGAATAACGCTTCGGCCGTCATCAGGCCTCCGGATCCGGATTCCGAATACTCTGCATACATATCCGCAGTGAAGCGAACCAGTTTGAGTTGAGCGCCGAAGGTAATTTCGGATTCGCGAGACAGTTGTACAACGACATCACCCCGCAGGGAGGTTTCATGCTCGATAGAACGATTTCTGAACACGGGATTGAGATATTCGTCGTTCTGGCGGAAATCAAACCGTACGTACGACTGGCCGAGCGAAATCGTGGAGAATCCGGAAGCGAACAAGCGCTGCCAGGATGCTCCGGCTACGTACTGATCCTGGTTGCTGTAGAGGATCCGGGAGTTATCGAACCGCCGCTCGTCGGTATCGTTGAAAATTCTGACGTTATTAAGAGCGCCGATCCCGAGAAACGTAAACCGATTCTTCGTATCGGGACGGTAATCGGCTTTGGTAAGAAAATCCCAGTACTCCGGAACGAATGAGAATCCGGCCGCGCGGAAAATAAAATCGAGGTAGCTCCGGCGTGCGGAGAAGAGGTACGATCCGTCGCTGCCCGCGGGACCTTCGAGATTCAATCCGAATTGCGTGGCGGAAATGGTCGCTTTACCGCCGAACCTGTCGTCTCTTCCCTCTCGCAGATCTATGGTCAATACCGACGAAAGCCTGTCGCCGTATTGAACGCCGAAACCGCCAGTCGAAAAAGTAGTGCCGCTGACAAAATCGAGATTTATAAAACTGGTGGGTCCGCCCGTTGCACCCTGTGTGCCGAAATGATTGATGTTCGGTACTTCGATATTCTCGATGATAAACAGGTTTTCGGAAGGAGCGCCTCCCCGGACTATCAGATCGTTCCGGCCGGGTTGCACGAGGGCGACCCCCGGTAGAATGGAAACCGCCCGGACAACATCCTCAAGTCCACCGGGCAGTCTCCGTATCTCTTCAAACGACTGCGATTGCGTGCTCAGCGAAGCGCCCGGCAGTTTTTGAAAATACTCTGCAAGCACCGTTACTTCATCCAGGCTGACGCTCGATTCCGTTAAAGAGAAAGTTATCTCTGCCGGACGAGCTGCTGAAACCACTATATCGGTTCTAATCGATGATGTGAAACCGATCATCGATGCCCGGAGACTATAGGTGCCGGCAGGAACATTCCTTATTTCAAATCGGCCCGACGCATCGGCGGCGGCGCCAAGATTAGTATTCAATATCAGGACATTAGCGCCTGTGAGGGGCTCTCGTGTGACGGCGTTGAGAACGCGTCCGGTTATAGTTCCGGAGTTGAGGGAGGCATTGTCCGCGCGAAGAACGCCGATGAAAAGAATTAGATATACCAGCGTTATAATCGATCTCTTTATATGCATATTGACCCGAAATAGAATGAGCGTTATGAACGATATAATGATAGTGTATTTTTATAATAATGTCAATAGGCACATACTAAATAGTGCATATCGCTCAATTGTAACATTTTGCGGTTACAATCGG
>CAZBUK010000011.1:0-65167 GCA_964495085.1 uncultured Ignavibacteriales bacterium | reverse complement strand
TGCCGGATTATACTTAGATACCGTCACTTAAGAAATTCCCTATTCGGCATCGCTCCTTACCTCTAAGCCCTGCAACCAGCTAATAAAAAACCCGCGGAACGCCCCTCAATATTCCGCGGGAAACGAATAGTTCGATCCGGATTTCTCGATATAAATATGGAATTCAGTTCACCCCCTTGTACATTCCTTCGATCAGATCCCGGTACCGCTCCTCGATAGCTCTCCGGCGCAATTTCATAGAGGGCGTCATTTCGCCTTCCTCTATGGTAAATGCTCTATCAAGCAGCACAAATCGACGGACCCGTTCGTAATTTGCCAAATCTTTCTGCAGCTTTTTTATATCTTCATCGATCAGATTGTGTATTTCCGGGATGCCTGTCAAGTCCTCATTCGTTTTATATGGTATTCTGTGGGAATCGGCGTATTCCTTGAGCGCGTCGAAATCGGGCACTATCAATGCGCTCAGGAACATCCTTCGGTCGCCGATGAGCACAAACTGGTCGATATACTTCGATTGCAGGAAGATATTTTCAATCGGTTGCGGTGCGATGTTTTTACCCCCCGAACTGACAAAAAGATGTTTCTTCCGATCGGTGATCATGAGATGCCCGGCCGCATCGAAGACACCGATATCACCGGTATGAAGCCAGCCATCTTTGTCGACCGCTTCATCGGTGGATTTTTTATCGTTGTAATATCCTTTCATAATATTGGGCCCGCGAGCAAGTATTTCTCCGTCGGGAGCGATCTTTACCTCGACTCCGGGAATCGGTTTACCGACGGTGCCGAAACGATAGTCGTCGATGCGGTTCGCGCTGATAACCGGGGATGATTCGGTCAGTCCGTAGCCTTCTATAATCATAATGTCGACGGATTCGAAGAACTCGCCGAGTTCCCGCGATAATGCAGCTCCGCCCGAGACAAAAAACCGGATCCGTCCGCCGGTACGTTCCTTCAATTTGGCGAATACGAGCTTCGACGCAAGCGCATGTTGTCCCTTCAGAACAAGCCCGACGCTCCCCTCCCTTCTCGCCTTTACATACTGTCTGCCGACTTCGACGGCCCAGTTGAATATCTTCTGTCGGGCGGGGGGACTGCTCTCGACCTGCATTTTTATTCGAGAGAAAATCCTTTCGAATAACCGTGGTACTGTGGTAACGACGGTCGGGCGGATTTCGATGAGATTATCCCGCACCGTATCGATATTCTCTGCATAAGAAACCGTCGAGCCGCAAGCCATCGCCGTATAATACCCCGCCATTCGTTCGAATGAATGACAGAGCGGCAGAAACGACAACAGTTCATCCGTTGCATCGAGCTTGATGACAGTGACAGATGCGGTAATATTGGAAACCAGATTATTGTGCGTCAAAACGACTCCCTTCGGATTTCCGGTTGTACCCGAAGTGTAGATGATCGTCAGTATATCCTCGGGTCCGATCGATTGCCTCGTTTTCTCCAGGATATCCGCATGTTTTGTCTGATTTTCTTTTCCGCGTTCGACGACGGTGGACATCGAAAGGACATTCTTTTCGGTAGTCTGCATCTCGTTCATGACGATGACCGTCTGCAGAGATTTTACATTATCCCTGATCTTGAGCACCTTGTTCAACTGGTACTGGTTCGATACAACTACAATCTTGCACTCGGAATTCTCGAGTATATATTCCACCTGGCTTGCAGTAAGCGTGGGATACAGCGGTACGTCGATTGCACCGAGGAGGAGAGTTCCCATATCGGCTACAACCCATTCCGGCCGGTTTTCCGAAATGATCGCAAGCCGTTCCCCCCTTCCCAAACCGAGAGATGCGAGACCGCATGCAAAGTGTTCGACCCATGCGCGCATCTCGGCGTATTTGATATCGTGGTACTTCCCTTCCTTTTTGTATCGGTACATCGGGCGGTCGTCGCCCGCGAAGGTATCGGTTACTTTTAGAAACATCTCCGTAATCGTCGAAAAGGGCTGGACTATACCCATAGTATTCTCCTGTGATTATGTAGTCGAGTGACACTGTGCAGCTGTACAACCTTATTCGGAGGTATAACCGGTCCGAAGGACATAGCGATCGAACCAATCGAGCATCCGGTAGACCGCGTCTCCGACCGTCTCCCGTGCGCGGTAGCCATGATCCTCGTACGGATATTGAACATATTGCGCAATTCCACCGAGGCCCCGGATCGCGTGAAATAAACGTTCCGATTGGATAGGAAATGTTCCTGAATTACTGTCATCCATGCCGTGAATTATAAGGAGCGGACGCCTGATCTTATCCGCAAGTGCGAAGGGAGAGACCCTCATATAGGTATCCGGGGCTTCCCAGAAAGTACGTCTCTCCGCCTGAAATCCGAACGGGGTAAGCGTTCTGTTGTACGCGCCGCTGCGTGCGATTCCTGCCTTGAAATAATCCGTATGTATGAGCAGGTTCACCGTTGAAAACGCACCATAGCTATGCCCGCCGATTCCCATACGCGAGGTATCCGCCACTCCCAATTCGACGACCTTCTCGAGTGCTGCTTTCATGCCGGCGACGAGCTGTTCCGTATACGTATCATTGCCGTGCGTTCCGATGATCGGCAGGCTCGGTCCGTCGAGTATCGCATATCCGCGTAAAAGGAAGAAGAGGTGAGTTGCACCGCGAAGGAATGTGAATTGATTCGGATTCCCGCGAACCTGACTCGCTGCATCGGGAGATACATAATCCGATGGATACACCCAGACCACCAGCGGATGCGTATCTCCATCGCGATGTTCCGGCGGCAAAAACAATATCGCCGATAGATCGATGCCGTCGTCTCTCCGGTACGTTATGAGCCGCCGTGAGATGCCCGTCAACTGGGGATGCGGATCGGCGAAGTCCGTCAATCTGCGTTCGCCGCCTGACAGGAAATCGCGGAGATAATAATTCGGAGGCTCGGTAACCGTTTCCCGCTGCGTTACGACCGAAGCTCCGCGATTATCCAGCATCTCCACGACCCGTTCATACCGGTCGTCGCCGGTCTGCCATAATCGGACAGTGCTCCGGTCGCTCAGATTGAATGCATCGAGGAACGGACGATCTCCTCTCGGCGACGCGCCCTCGCCGGCGAGAAAAATCGTATTGCCGTCTTCACCGAGGATGCACAGGATGGATCCTCGAGCATCATGGGTGAGCAGCGGTATCCCCGGATCATTATAACGGTCCTGCGAATCCCGGTCGAAGAGCAGCACTCGTTCGCCGTCGCCTGAAACCGGCGATAGCAACCAGGTCCGTACTCTGCGGGTCGGAAGATCGAATTCATTAATGAGAGCAAAATCCCTTCCCCAGATAATTCTCTGGTGTCGGTATCCGAGTTTCATGAGCTCGACCGGCTGTCCATCAAAGGGGGCATCGAGGAGATAGACGGCATCCCGGTATGCTGCATCCTTCTGCGGATCGCCTTCATCGAGCGCCTGTACATATAATAGTTGCGAGTCCTCCGATGGATTCCAGACGAACGACCTCGGCTGTGTGACGACACCGAACAGTGGTATATTCTCGCCGAGCGGAACCGACGTGATATGCCTGACAAACTCACCTGCCGTCGACCATATTTCGGTCCGGTACGGGAATCTCGATGCCGGAACGAGATATGAATACGGCCTCTCGATCAGGCTGACGAGTATAAAGCGACCGTCCGGAGAGACTACTAAATCACGATAAACCGCCGGTTCTCCGACAGGCATGAACGTACCGTCTGTAACGTCTATGAGGACAAGCTGAGAGGTAAAATAATATTCGTATAATAGTTCGTCTTCAGGATTTCCGAGAAGATTCCGATATGTTCGGGCGGGTGCAGGCCTGCCGTCGGCATCCTGTAGAATCGGACCTGCTGGGATACCCGACGACTCCGGACGCGGCGGTCTGTTTCCGGGTATAATTCTCGCAAGTATGGACCGTCCGTCCGGCATCCATCGATAGGTCGAAGACCCGATATCATTGAGGTATAATCCCCCGATCTGGAACGAATTCCCTGATGGAATGTCCGTAATCCATAGTTCGACACCCCGATCGGTTGTATTGGTAAATGCGAATTTGTCGCCTCTATGCGACCAAATTATCGAGCCGATGTGCGGTTCGCCGGACGGGCGTATCATACTCTCTTCTCCGCCCTCGATTGGCTTCAGGCCCAGCGAATGAATTCTTCCGGCGGTCGAGTAATTTCCGTTCGTTCGCGGATTTATCCTGCTTCCTGCAAGGTTCATAAAAGGTACCGCTAGGTCACTGATTCCCGGATATGTATGGCGATAAACGAACAACAGGTACTTGCCGTCAGGACTAACCTGCATTGAGGGAAGCGACGGGGCATCGAGTATCGAAGCGATATCTTGCGGTGGAATCCTGTAAATCTCCTGCGAAAAAGTCGATCCGATTATGAATGCAAGGAGGGGAAAAAACGAGAGGGGAAAAAACCGGGAAACTGACCTGAACATGGGGACATTCTCAGATATATATAGTATCGGCTCCTAAGAATCGGAAAGAAAGGGGAGAAAAGCAAGTTAGCCGGATTATTTTACCAGACTACCATTCAATATGATGAAATTCTGAGCATCCGATCGACGGTATTTACCCCGAGCGAAGGAGTGATGGAAATCCGAATTTGAGAAGATAACGGCGGCAAACACGTGGAGACGGGGATAAGATCGAAAGTATCACCACGAATCGTCTTCATCCACCTCCCGGGATTTCAGCGTTTCATCGAATCCGACAATATCCTCTCCTCCGATCACGTGTTTGCCTGCCCGTTCGTCGATGACGCTGCCCTTCCAGAGTTTAATTTTCGAGTGATATGCCGCTTTCGCGAGCATATGTCCCCCTACCGGCATCGTCATGAAAAGGAAGGTAATCGCAAGTATCTCTTTTAATCCTTCCAGTGGGAACGGACCGTAGAAGTGAACGATGGACGCGAGGATGATGCTGCTCACGCCGAGCGTGGTGGCTTTGGTCGGCGCGTGCATGCGGTTATACAGATCCGGCAGCCGGATCAGACCGACCGTCCCGGTTAGAACGAAGAAAATTCCGTTCACCAGTAAAAAAACTACCAGTATTTCGGTCAGGTTCATTCGATTATATCTCCTTTGATAAGATATTTTGCGATGGCGACCGTACCCACGAAGGCTATCACTGCGATGATCAGCACCGCGTCGAAATAGATGTTTGTATTCTGAGAGATCGACAGCAGGACAATGAACGCCAGTACGTTCACCGCTATGGTATCAAACGCGATCGTTCTGTCGGGGGTCGTCGGGCCGACAAAGATTCTCCACACACAGAGGAGGATCGAGACCCCGATGAGTATCATGCCGATAATCGATGTCGTTTCAACCATAGGGTTTTTCACGCCTCCTTCAGCATTTTTTGTATCCGCGATTCGAAGGTTTTTTTGATTTCGGCCTTCAGCGATTCCGGCGAGTCGATGATCATCGCATGGATATAGATGAATTTTCTATCCTGGGAAATATCGACGCTGAGCGTGCCGGGCGTCAGCGATACCATGCTGGCGAACAGAACGATCGCGCCTTCGTTGCGAAGCTCTACGGGATATTCTATTATGCCGGGGCGTATGTGCAGCTTGGGAGAGAGAATGATGAAGGCGATCTGGAAATTCGCCCATATCATCTCATAGGTAAAGACCACGAGCAGTTTGAATCCCTCCCATAAATTGATCCTGAACGGCTCGTATGGCGATAGACCATGGAATAATGCCGTGCTCGCCCAACCGAGCAGTATCCCGACGACGAACGTTGCCGGGTCGATGCTTTTATTCAGCATACACCAGGTAAAGGCGAGCAGCACCACCATAATGACACGGCCGATTCTCATCTCGTCACCTCCAATACTGCCTCTATATATGGGGAGCGATCGAGCAATTGGTTACCAGCTTCCAATGCCCTCTCGTAAACAGGCTGTATGAACATCGCCAACAGCATCGACGTACCCACAAGAACGATGATTCCCAGAGAAAGCCGGCCCACGTTTGTCTTCTGGAACGGCTGTTCCCGCTCGCCCCAGTACGCCATACTCCAGATCTTCACCATTGAGAAGAGCGTCAGAAAACTCCCGACCAGCATAGCTGCGATGTACCAGTACTCCCGTAATTCGAATCCGGCAAACAGGAGTATCAGCTTCGCAAAGAATCCGCTGAAGGGGGGTAAGCCTGCGAGCGAAAAGGCCGCGATCAGAAACAACGAACTATAGAACTTGTGGCCTTCTACGATGCCCCCCATTTTCTTGATATCGCGCTTCCCCGTCAAACGTTCGGCGATGCCCGAACAGAGAAAGAGCGACGATTTTATCATGTTGTGGTGCATGACGAAATAGATGGAGCCTGCGATCGCCATCGGCGAATAGAATCCGAGCCCGAGAACCATAAAGCCGACCTGGCTCACGCTGTGAAACGACAGCAGTCTCCGGAAATTGGTCTGCGCGATGGCGCCGATTACCCCGATCAGC
This sequence comes from uncultured Ignavibacteriales bacterium, assembly GCA_964495085.1. Taxonomy (GTDB): domain Bacteria; phylum Bacteroidota; class Ignavibacteria; order T3Sed10-11; family T3Sed10-11; genus CAZBUK01. The sequence continues at coordinate 58,697 of CAZBUK010000011.1, read as the reverse complement.
ATCGAGAGGACGGCAACGATTTTTATGACGCCGAGCGTAAATTCGTCGCCCGGAAAGAGAAGCGTAAACGTTCTGATGATAGAATAGACACCGACCTTTGTCATAATAGCCGCGAACATCGCCGCCGTGGCGACGGGCGGTTGCGGATAGGCGTCGGGCATCCAGAAGAAGAGCGGGACGAGCGCGGTTTTAATACCAAAGACCACAAAGAGCAGCATCGAGATTGTCCGCAGCAGCGTTCGGGAGGCAGGTTCGGCTTCCTGCATGTGAACGGCAATATCGGCGAAGTTGAGCGTGCCGGCAACCCCGTAGAGTAAGCCGATCGCGAGCAGGAACAACGTGGAGCCGAACAGATTTATCAGGACATAGTGCAGCGATCCCCGGAGCTGACGAGCTTTGCTCCCATGCGCAAGCAATACGTATGAGGCGATCAGCATTACCTCGTACATAACGAACAGGTTGAAAATATCTCCGGTCAGAAATGCGCCGTTGATTCCCATGAGTAGAAGCTGGAACACCGGAAAATGCGCATGCTTTTCGCGCTGCTCGTCGAGATCGAAGTATGCATACAGCGACATGGAGAACGATGCGAGCGCCGACAGAAACAGCATGAAACAGGCGAAGAGGTCGGCAACCAGCACTATGCCGAACGGCGCGGGCCAGTTCCCCATCGGATACACGACGATCCCCTCGTTGCGGACGGCGATGTACAATGCAACAACGGCTACCGATACGATAACGGCCGAGACTATGCTCAGGAGACGCTGTACCGCTCTGACTCTCAGAAAGAACAGCTGCGTAATTGCCGTTACGAGCGGCAACAAAACCGGTATGAGTATAAGGTTATTTCTCATCTGCGGCATCGAAAAGATCTACTTCATCTGAGTCATGCGTCTGATACGCACGCAATATGAGCGCCAGGAGAAAAGAGGTAACGCCGAACGAAATGACGATTGCGGTGAGTACGAGCGCCTGTACCAGCGGATCGGTGTACGCATCCGTAGATAGCCCCGAGAGGATCGGCGGATCGCCGAGCTGGATTCCCCCCATACTGATGATGAGAAGATTCGCCGCCTGCCCGTACAGCACCAGTCCCAACACGACTTTAAATGCCATTTTCTTCAGAATTAAATATGTACCGCTGCCTATCAGAACGCCTATCATCAAAGCTAACAATGCGATCATTGGGATTCGCCTCCCAGGATTCTGATTATGAGGAGCGTGGCTCCCACGACGACGAGATAGACGCCTATGTCGAACCCGAGCGAAGACGCGATCTCCACTTCGCCGAACAGGGGAAGCTCGATGTATCCATAGGTATGGCTCAGGAACGGATAACCCATAACAACGGCCCCGAGTCCCGTTCCCACTGCAAACAGAAGACCGAGGGCTATCACATATTTAAATTTTACCGGGATCGTTCTCGCCACGGTCTCGATATTAAAAGCAATATAGACGAGGACGAAGGCAACGGACGTCATCAAGCCGGCGATGAACCCGCCTCCCGGTTCATTATGTCCTTTGAAGAGTATAAATATCGAGTACAGCAGGATCACGTGAAAAACGACACGTGTTACGCGTGCAAGGATCAGACTGATCATGCGCTTCTCCTCTTCTCTTTCTTCTTCGATCCGAGACGAACAAGAGCGAAGACGCCGAGACCGGCGAGTCCGAGTACGATTATCTCGCCGAGCGTATCGAAACCACGGAAGTCGACGAGTATCACGTTGACTACATTCTTCCCGCCGGCCAGTTTATAGCTGTTCTCCAGAAAATATTCGGCAACGGTTGTGGAATATCGGTTCGCATAGACCGCGAGTACGAGCACCGAGAAAAAAAGTCCCGTGATGACGGATATCAGCACATCCCTCGCTTTGATGAGAATCGACTCCCTCGTCTCGGCGAATCTCGGCAGAAAATACACCACCAGCATGAAGAGTATCACCGTCACGCTGTCGACGAGCAGCTGTGTTAAGCCAAGATCGGGAGCGCGCAGTAAAATGAAGAGCGCGCAGAGAAGGTAGCCGATAACGCCGAGCGATAATACCCGTGCCAATCTGCTTCTGAACCATGCAACTCCCAACGTCGCAAGGATGAAACCGGCAGCTATCAGGTATTCGTATATTTCGGCGCGCCAGATCGCTCCTGTACTGAATCCCAGACCGCCGCCACCGGTAAGCACCCATCCGGATAAGAGCAACGTCGTAGCGATGATATACATGAAGTAATATCGAATCTTCCGGCTCTGGAATACGTTCATGAACGCCTCCGCTCCCTTCATCGAGTTGGGATATCCCCAATCGTAGATGGCGTCCACCGTCAAACCGAAGGGAGGTTTCGAATGGAGAGCGGAAAGCAGGGACTTGCGTGAATAGAGGAGGAGTCCGAGCAGAACCGTGACGACACTCATTCCGAGTGCGGGAGTAAGACCATGCCAGAGCGTCAAATGCAGATCGGCGGGGCGCTGCAGGATTGCCTCCGCAGATGCGCCGACGATGCCTTCCGCGACGAACGGAATTACACCGACCAATACCGATATCACTGCGAGCACCGAAGGTGAAAATAATAATCCGAAAGACGGATCATGCGGTTTCGCGGAAAGTTCCGGATTTTCAAGGCCGAAAAATACGCCGAAAAATATTTTCATCGAATAAACGAAAGTCAGAACGCCGCCGAGAACGGCGAGCACGGGAAACACCACCATCCATGGGGCTACGCCAATCTGATCGTACGCGGACTCAAATATCAGTTCCTTGCTCACGAATCCATTGAACAACGGAATACCGGCGGATGCGAACGCCCCTATCCCCGCAAGCACGGCCGTCCACGGCATGCGTTTACGCAGACCTCTGAGGACCGTTATGTCTCTCGTTCCCGTTTCGTGATCGATTATGCCGACGACCAGAAAGAGCGTCGCCTTGAATGCGGCATGATTGAGGATATGAAGCGAGGTTGCCTTGGCCCCGAGTACGTCGCCAAAACCGAGCGCCATAATCATCAGACCGAGCTGACTCACCGTCGAATACGCCAGGATCGCTTTCAGATCGACCTTCCTGAGCGCCCAATATCCGGCAAGGACCATAGTGATCAATCCGACCGATGCGACAAGCATCGTCCACTCCACCCTCCCGGAGAAAACGGGATGAAGACGTGCAATCAGAAAAACTCCGGCCTTGACCATCGTAGCGGAGTGAAGATATGCGCTCACCGGCGTCGGCGCTTCCATCGCGTCGGGAAGCCAGAGATGGAACGGCGTTTGAGCGGATTTGCTGAATGCACCGAGCATAAGCAAGAGCAACACCGGAACGAAGAGCGAATGCTCCTGGATGAATGCCGACATTTTAATAAGTTCCGGTATCTCCGAGGTCCCGGCTATAACGGTCAGGAGAACTATGCCGCCGAGCATCGCGAGTCCCCCCATTGCGGTAATCAGGATCGACTTGACGGCCCCGTATCTTGCCTTTTCAGTTTTGTGCCAATAGCCGATGAGCAGGAACGAGCTGATCGTGGTCAGTTCCCAGAAGATCATCAACAGGACGAGATTAGAGGACATTACCAGACCGAGCATCGAACCCATGAAAAAGAGAATGTACGAGAAGAACCGGGCGAACGGGTCGGGCTTATGAAGGTAGAAATATGCGTATATGGTAACGAGAACTCCGATTCCCGAGATGATCAAGGCGAAGAGCCAGCTCAACCCATCGACATAGAATCCGAAGGAGAGACCGAATGCCGGAGCCCATTCGATTATATAATAAAGCGGACTGCCGCCGTTTACATCCCGGGCCAGCAGCAGTACTCCGGCGAACGATGCGGCTGCGCCCGATATGCCCCAGAGACCTATCCGGTTGCCGAGGAATCTATGCACAACGGGTGTCAGGAGCGAGAACAGGAATGGAATAAAGATAACCGATACAACAGTAATCATTTATTCGCTTCCTTTCGATATCGGATTATTGGAATTGAACGGGATAGGGCGAATGGGAACCGAGCACGCATAATAAACAAGGTATGATCAGTCGGGTATATCGGGCCACTCTGTTTCGTCGTCGTACGGAATATGGGATACGGCTTTTCCGATTGACAAATACGGATAAATTTAATAAACTGCTTTATCAGAATCAAGCAATCGAACAGCGGACGAAACCTGAACAGCTATGCGAACGGATCGGCGATCCAGAAAAACTGAAAACGTTCTGCGTCATCGTCAACCGGATCTCACCGTCGTCTTTGAAAACCTCCACGATCCTCATAATGTCAGTGCGGTGCTGCGTACCTGCGACGCGGTCGGGGTGCTCGGCGTCTATCTCGTCTACAACGAAGATACATTCCCGAAGCTCGGGAAAAAGAGCTCGGCGAGCGCGATCAAATGGATTTCGCGCAAAAAATTTACCGACATCGATACATGCTACGAAGAGCTGCGTCAGAACGGCTTCACGATTCTCGCGACGATGACCGGCGACCATGCACAATCGCTCTACGAATTCGATCTGACGAAAAAAATCGCATTCGTGCTCGGAAACGAGAACCGGGGCGTTTCGGATGAAGCCGCCGAAAAAGCCGACGGCATGCTGCGGATTCCGATGTTCGGCATGCTCGAGAGCCTGAACGTGTCGGTCGCGGGGGCGATCATTCTTTTCGAATGCCTGCGCCAGCGGTTGCTGCAGGGAGCCTACCGGGCGCCGAAACTCACCGATGATGAATACCGGTCGCTCTACGAGAGCTGGATAAGGAAATAACGGGCAACTTCACCAGGAGTCCCGCTTACACCTGCTCCGCCGGCACCCGGCATCGCGTGAAATCATTTCCGTTTCATTGCAAAGAGACCGACCAATAAAACTCCCGCAAGAAATCCGCCTGCATGCGCCCACCACGCAGTGCCGCCCGCTATCTCATCTGTGTGCGAGGCATATCCGCTGATCACCTGCATTGCAAACCATCCTCCCAGGAAAAATAGCGCCGGGATTCGGACTATGGGAAAGATGAGAAAGAGGGGTACGACGATCTGGACCCGCGCAAACGGATAGAGCAGCAAATAAGCGCCGAGCACACCTGCGATCGCTCCGCTCGCTCCGACGAGCGGCGTCGAAGAATCGGAGTTGAAATAGATATGTGTCGCGGTTGCGATAACACCGCAGAGTAAATAAAAAAAGAGAAATCTTATGCGGCCCATCCTGTCTTCGATATTATCGCCGAATACCCATAAGTAGAGCATATTGCCGGCAAGGTGGAACAGTCCGCCGTGCAAAAATAACGATGTGATGAGCGTAGCGAATGTTAACGGCGCCGCCATCGGATCGGCAAGCGCTTTCGTTATTTCCGAAGGTACCGCCGCATATCGCCCGATCATCGGACCGAGATCCCCATGATAGAATATCTGATACAGAAAGACGATGAGATTAACCGCGATTATGAGCAGCGTGATGATCGGAAATGTACTGCTTCGAATACTGTCTCTGATCGGAATCATAGGATCGGTACCTGCATTGCTGTTCACCGTGACAAATTTTTTCAGTCAACATACGAATGAAGATGCTCATCCGCAACCGCGGCATCTCACATTGAAACAGTTGGTATTTTTCCGTACATTTTAATCACTTTTACGCTTCATTCCGTATTCGATCCTCTCATCTCTCACGTAAGGAGCTCCTTCCGTATGTCGAAAATCAAAAAAAGATCCTGGGCGGAACCGTTTAAAATTAAAGTCGTCGAACCATTGAAAGTAACGAGCAGAGAATTCCGGCAGCAGGCTATTGCGGAGGCGGGATACAACACATTCCTGCTCCGTTCCGAAGATGTATACATCGATCTCCTGACGGACAGCGGCACAAACGCGATGAGCGACAACCAGTGGGCGGGTATGATGCTCGGCGACGAAGCATATGCCGGAAGCAGGAACTACTATGAGCTCGAGAAAAAGGTACAGCAATACTACGGTTATACCTATCTTGTGCCGACGCATCAGGGCCGGGGCGCTGAACACATCATCTCTCAGATTCTCATCAAACCGGGCATGTACATTCCGGGCAATATGTATTTTACGACCACCCGGCTTCACCAGGAGCTCGCGGGCGGCACCTTCGTCGACGTGATCATCGACGAAGCGCACGATCCGCAGAACCAACATCCGTTTAAAGGGAACATAGACCTGCAGAAACTCGAGGACCTCGTGAAAAAGGTCGGCAGCGAAAAAATACCGTACCTCTCAATCGCCGGAACAGTAAATATGGCGGGCGGACAGCCGTTTTCAATGGAAAATTTAAAGGCGGTTCACGACTTCTGCATCGCGCATGGGATCCGGATAATATTCGATGCAACAAGAGCCGTGGAGAATGCTTACTTCATTAAAACCCGGGAGGAAGGATTCGGCAACAAATCGATAGCCGAAATTTTAAAGGAAATGTGTTCCTACACCGACGGGGCGACGGTGAGCGGCAAGAAGGATCTCTACGTGAATATCGGAGGATTCCTCGCGCTGAACGATGAAACAGTTTTCGAGGAAGCCCGGAATATGGTCGTCATCTACGAAGGACTGCATACATACGGCGGTCTTGCGGGACGCGATATGGAAGCGATGGCTCGTGGTATCGAGGAAATGGTACAATACGATCAGGTACGCGCACGGATCGGACAGGTGGAATACGTGGGTGAGAAATTACTTGAGAACGAAATACCGATCGTGGAACCGATCGGCGGCCACGCGATTTTCCTCGACGCAAAGAAGTTCTATCCCGGCATGAAACAGGACGAGTTCCCCGCACAATCGCTCGCCACCGAGATATACATCGACTCCGGTGTCAGGGCTATGGAACGAGGCATCGTGTCGGCCGGCCGAAACAAGGATACCGGGGATCATTATTTCCCGAAGCTCGAGCTTGTCCGTCTCACCTTCCCCCGCAGGGTATATACGCAAGCGCATTGCGACGTGACGGTGGAATCGATTGTCGAAACGTTCGAGCACCGGGAGGCCGTGCGCGGTTTGCGGATGGTCTACGAGCCGAAATATCTGAGGTTCTTTCAGGCTCGTTTCGAGAGAATCGGACAGACCGCCTGATGCGCCGGATCGAATCTCGTTCTTCACGTCAGATGCCGACTTACATTTGTACTCCGCTCGATTCCGACTAACTGAGCGCGGGCAACCCTGCGGCGAAAAAACTTCAGTATCCGTCGATGGACGAGTTCATGGTCGAACGGGAATACTCACCGTCACCGTCGTCCCCTTATCCGGCTCGGATTGAATATCGAACGCGGCATCAATGATCCTTACCCGTTCCGCGATACTCTTTAGTCCCAATCCCGTGCCGTCCCCGTGCGGCAATGCGGCGTACTTCCTCTTGGAAAATCCACACCCGTTATCCGATATCCGGATCTCGAGCAAACCGCCTGCCATATTCACAGTCATCGTCACTTCATCCGCGCCGGAATGCTTCACTATGTTGTTCAAGCATTCCTGCACGATCCGATAGATATTCAGATCAACTTCACGCGAAAATTTCCCGTTCAATTCATCGAGCGAAGTCTGAAATCTGATCCGGGATGCCGATGCAATCTTCCGGGTCGCTGAATCTATTGCCTCTTTGAGACCGAGCCGCTCAAGCTGATACGGATGCAAGTTGTACGATATTTCCCTCACTTCGTGTATCGCCTGCGACGCAATATCGGAGATATATTCTAGCTGACCCGGAGCATTCTCGGAGGCGGGCGGGTGCAGCCCCATCAGCGCTCTATTCTTTATGATAAGCAGATTCTGTCCCAGGCTGTCGTGAAGTTCTCCCGCTATCCGTTTCCGTTCCTGCTCCTGGGAATCAATCAACCGTCTGGAAAACTCCTCGCGTTCAAGCCGTTCTCTCGTTAATTTCCGTATACGCCGGGTATATAGAACCCCGATCATCGCTACGATCAAGGTCAGCGAAATTATCCGGAACCACCATGTTGACCAATACGGGGGTACAATACGAAAGTGCACAACCGCAGGACTGGGATTCCATTCGCTCCTTACGCTCCGTGCAGTCACCTCGAACGTATAGCGGCCCGGCGGCAATGAGGTATACTGGACGCTGCGAACCGATGAGAGCTGCCAATCCGTATCGAGGCCCGACAATCTGTATCTATACTCGACCTCTTCGGGGGAGGAATAGAATAATCCCGCATATTCGAATTTAAGATAATTCTCATCGTGGGAGAATCTGAGCGGAGCATCGAGGACCTGATCTTGTTCGAATACCTTCACTTTCGTCAACTGGATAGCCGGGGGAATAGAGGTGCCGGCTGTGAAATCCCGGCCGACCTTCACAAGACCGGCAACGGTGCCAAACCAGAGGGTTCCGTCATCGTCGAGATGTGCGGCGCCCGTGTTGAATTCGTTCGATGGAAGTCCGTCGCGCATCGAAATCGTCGTTATGTCCGCCGGCAGCTTCCCGGAGGGATCGAAACTTATTTTATTGAGTCCCCTGTTCGTTCCGACCCAGACCTTGTCATCCCAGTCATGTATGATCAGGAAACAGACATTATTCGTAAGTCCGTCCTGAACGGTCAGTGATGAAAACTTATCATCCCGCAGTATCGCGACGCCTCCGCCGTCGGTAGCAATCCATAGCGAACCGTCGCGGCCGGTCGAAAGGGAACGGATCGTATTGTGGATGAGTCCATGTTCGGCGGTATAATTCGTAAAGGAACCGTCTTCAAATTTCGTCAAACCGTTGTCGGTACCGATCCATATCCTGCCGAGGGCATCTTCCCGAATCGTGCGAACCGTGTTATGCCCGAGCCCGTTTTTAACCGTGAAAGATGAAAATGTACCTCCCGCAAGATATGCCAAACCCGTTCCGAACGTTCCGAACCAGATCCTTCCCCCCCGGTCCTCTGCGATGGAGAGAATAACATCCCCCGGGAGCCCGTCGCGGACTGTATAGCGACGCATCGATTCACCGTCCAGCATGGTCACTCCGCGATGTGTGCCGATCCAGATCCGACCCTTACTGTCCTCGAGCATCGACCGCACGACGTTGTGCGAAAGTCCATGTTCGGTTTTAAACGGTATCGCCGCATCGCCATGCAGCCTGGTGATTCCACCGCCATACGTGCCGATCCAAAGGGTTGCCGACCTGTCGCGCATTATCGCCATAACTATGGCGTTTGTGAATCCCTGCGAGGTATCGAAGTAATTCAACCCGGTATGTCTGAGCATCGCCAGCCCGCCGTACGTAGCAAACCAGATATTCCCTTCGCGATCCTGTATGATCGATCTTACGACATTGCTCGGGAGCCCCTGCGCCGTCAGGTAACTTCCGACAACCGCTTTTCCGACGATTTCATTCGCTCCTCTGCCGTACGAGCCCACCCATACCCTGTCCGAAGTATCGACAAGCATCGAAAAGATCTTATTATTTCCAAGACCGTCTTCGACGGTAAGTCTGCTCACCCGGTCTCCTTCGAGTACCGCAACGCCTTCGCCGTCGGTACCCGCCCAGATCCTTCCCTCGCCGTCCTCCGCTATGCACATTACCGGTCCGGACACCTGTAGTGTATCGATCGATACCGAGAACCCATCGTCGATAGTTATTCCGAACAATCCATGTCCTGTTCCTGCAAGGATTCGTCCGTCATTTAGTCCGTAGAGCGAATAAACGGGAGAAGATATTTCCGGTATGAAGATGATTGTATCGAGAACGCCGTGCGGAAGTACCGCAACTCCCTCCGCCGAGCCGATCAGTACTGCTCCCGATTCGATCGACAGAATGGAGAAGACGGATCCGATGCCGTTGGAATATCCTTCATAGCCGTTTCCATCGAATCGGGCGACGCCGTCGTTCGTCCCGATCCAAATATGACCGTACCGGTCTTCGGAAATGTGGAGAACCCGATCGTTCGTCAATCCGTCAGCGGTCGTGTATGTGGTGAAGCCGAGTCCGTCGAATCGCGATAGTCCGCCCTGCGTACCGGTCCAGATATACCCCCTCGAATCCTGAAATACTGCATATACGGTTGATTGAGGTAATCCCTCATCCACGGTAAACAGTTTGAACGGATATGTCTGGCCCTCCATCCTGACGATGATGAAGACGAGCAGCAGAGCCGCTCCGATCGGGAAGTTACGTTTCAATGGATCTCATTCCTTGGCGGTTCCATGAAGAATTCAATCTCCGATCTCGCTGGTAGAGATGGCGTGAACTACTTGATCAAAAACACGGATCTTGTTTCGGCGAAGGGTCCGAATTCCAGCCGCAGCACATAGATCCCGCTTGAGAGTCTCGAGCCGGAGAACAATACCGAATGCAATCCCGCCTGATAATACGAATCGGTGAGATCCATTACGTTCCTCCCGAGAAGATCGTGGACGGATAACCTGACGCGGCCCTCTTCGGGGATCTCGAACGTGACCGTGGTCTCCGGATTGAAGGGATTGGGATAAGGAGGATGGAGTACGAAAGAATCGGGCATCGTGGATCGCTCGTTCGCAGCATAGGTGATAACCGCGTCGACTTTCTTCGCATACGCATTAACGTGGTTCATGCCGAGTCGATCGTCAAGCCAGACGCAGTAATATGCAGCGCCGTCGGTGGCAACGTGCGGGTAACCGGAATATACGTCTATATCCGGAATGAGGAACGGATCGCCTCGGGGTATTCCGTGAGGGTCGAATTGTCTTCCGCGTGCACGGAATGCGTGTTGAACGGAGGTGCTGTCAGTCCAGACTACCATGAAGCTGCCGTCGTCGCGAATCGTTACTTCAGGTCGGAAATATATATCTCCCCCTGCCGGTGTATCCGATATCTGGAAGTTACCGCCGGCAGGTTCACCTGCGGAATCGAAAATCTGCCCGAAGAGCTGATTGCCGTTTCGAGAGTCGAACCAGACCGCGACCGAGCGCCCGGACCCATTCATCGCGACGCTCGGCCGGAGAGCATATGCGGTTCCGGGCTCGGTTTCGTTTATCCTGCGATTCGCACCCAGAATCCCGTCGTCCGTATAGAACTGAATCCCGACACTCCACTGGTCGCTGAACCTTCCGTCCTGCCAAACAACGGCGAACAATTGTCCGTTGGTTGCGACATCCGCCAGTATATGCGGCGCCTCTCCGACACCGTCGCTGTGCGGAATCTCCCGGGTAATGAGCTCGTTTAACGATGCGTCGAGCGCCCGAAACGCGGCGTTCCGGAATTCGCTGTCGTAGGAGGATTCTTCGAGAGCGGCGACTATGACATTGTCGGGCGTGAGTGCGAGCCTCGGATTATACTGGCGGCTCGACGAGGTAAATATCAACGGGTATTGTAGGTTCGAGCCGAATTGAGACAATTTGATGATCTGACCTTCCGGATCGATCGCACCCAGCGTTATTTCCGACGATGCCACATCGTCGGTTCCGATCGACAATCTGCCGGTATGCTGCATCAACAGTACGAGCGTTCCGTCGCCGAGATATTTGATCTCCGCGTGCTCGAGGAAGTCGAACAGCCAGAGCGAAAGAGTGCTGCTCTCTCCCTGGAAAAAACTGAGCGGACCATGCGGACTACCATCCGGCAAGAAACGCCGTACTGCAATCTGTGACCGGCCGGTGCTGTTGGGGTGTATCCCCGGCCGGTCGCTGTAATCCTCCCATGCGATCGAGAAGTTCCCGTCCGCTGCGGCGGCAATTCTCGGACGCCAGAGACCGTTGGTGTTGTGCTCCGCGTCGTTCGCGGGAAAATCCGGAATAAAAACCTGCGACGATGCCGTGACCGACGCAGACATCAGGAAGCCGGTAAGAACGGTACGCAGCAATCGACTTCGAGACAGGATGATTGTACGACGATTCATGCGGAGTTTCCCAGGATATTTACTTAACCAGCATCATATGTCTGACGATGGTCTTGGAATCCGTCTCGAGCCGGTAGAAATATAATCCGCTGCTCACAGACGAGCCGTCGAAGTGGACGGTGTGCGTCCCGGCTTCAACATCCCCGTTGATCAGGTCCGCCACCACCCGTCCGAGTATATCGTATACCCGGAGCGACACCCGCGAAGGCGAGGGAATCGAATACCTGATAGCCGTGGACGGATTAAACGGATTGGGATAATTCTGTTCGAGCGAAATAGAAACCGGAAGTGTATAGCCGTCATTCGGGACACTCACCGGACCTTCGAGAACGACTTCCATCCACATATGCCATCCGTCGATGCCCGTACCCGGAGCGGCTCCCGAGCCGAACCATGCATCGGAGAGGTTATGCCATTCTCCATCGCTCCATTGCTCCCATACTTCGGGCACCCTGCTCCCCAGCTGATCGGTGGCCGCTATGCCGGCGTTCCCGAAATCGTCGCTTCCGTAACTGCCGAAATTAACCGAGACGAAAAATTCCGATCCCACAGAAACAGGCATATCGAACGTATGCACCGTCGCCTGCTCGGGCGTCTGTAGATCCGCATCCGCATTCACGTTTGCGAGCATGAATTCCTTCGTCGACAAAGTCACACCGGTAGGACCGGACGATGCCGAACCGTTAAAGACCTCCACGCTGTATGTCTGATCGGTTAATCCGTCTCTCCGATATGAGAACCAGATTTTAACTTCAGAAATCCTTCCTTCGGTCTCCCCGCCGGGGAGCGAAAATGCGGTGGCTTTGGACATATCCGAATATCTGTTCGTTCCGAAGACGAAACCGCTGTCGATTGGTAATGTGGTATCGATAATCCAGGTTCGCTGTTCGCTTTCGGGATCGAAATATCTGAGTGTAGTCGGCGTACCCGGTCCGCCGTTCAGTCCGAGAGCATTCATAACCGCAGCATGTGCGTCGATCTTCCCTGCGCCGAAGGAGTGGTTCGGAACCGAGCCGGTCCACGAATCGACCCGGGCGGTTTCCCGGAGTATATCCAGAGTCTGCTCGTATGTGAGATCAGGCCGAACCTGAAGCATGAGCGCGACGACTCCGGCTACATGCGGAGATGCCATGCTGGTCCCCTGAGAACCGATATAATTTCCCCCCTCAGCCACGAGTATACGTTGATACCCCGTTCCCTCAGCAAGCTGAGATGAAAGCGGAGAGAATATCAACTCGCCGGGGGCCGAAATATCGGGCGCGATTCGTCCGTCCCGAGTAGGTCCGATGCTGCTGAAGTACGATTTCTGTCCGATCGACGGAACCACCAGATCGTTGGTCTGTCGTGTCGGATCCGGATTCCGCCACTGGAGCATCTGATTATCGATATTGGTAAACGTGGTCTTCGTCACGTACGAACCGACTGCGATGATCTTGTGGGCCGATGCCGGTGTACCGATCGTGCTGTGCGAATCGCCGGGTATCTCGTTCACGCCCGGGATTCCTTCGACTACCGGCCAGAATTCTCCGCCGAATGACCACATATCGAACCGGCCTGATGACGATGAGTTATAGATCACTACCCAGATTATTTCCGAGATATCGACTCCCTGATCCGGATCACCGATGATCTCGAATATAATATTTCCGTCGCCGTTTCTGGGATCCGCCGTTGTCTGAGCGTCGATTCCGATTTGTCCGAGTATGATTTCATCAGATGTTAACGGCGTGTGATTCATGAACGAACCGACTGGTACGAAAGAGGTGTTCCCCAGATAGATGGGTTCGTCCGATTCATCGATAGCGAAAGCCCCGATCGCGACATCAGAGATCACCCCTGGCGTGTACCACATATTGATAAAAAGCTGAGACGGATTATCGCTTATGAGAAGCGTGACGTTCTGCGTCGAGGCCGGTAAGACAGCGCCTGCGTGAATCAAATCAAAACCCTCGTTGCCGGCGGCCGCTACGATGATCTTTCCGGGTCCGGTCAGGTTCGATAATGCCTGCTCATATAAGCTCGAGCCGTCGATCGGTCCGAAATTACTACCGAGACTCAGGTTGATAACCGCCGGTTTACCCAGTGCATCAGCCTTTTCAAATATATACTGGCAACCGCCGAAGACTGCGTTATCGCTGAAGCCGCCGTCGATCATTCCCTTCACAAAGATTATATCCGCGTTCGGAGCGACGCCCGTGTAGATCGAGTTAAGCTTGCCGCCGCCTGTTGCGCTTCCTGCGACATGCGTTCCATGGCCTCCCCCGTCGTCGAGATCGCCCTGAGTTACCGAGGTAGGGTCCGTATCGATCTGAGTCTTCGACCACTCGAGTTGACCGGTCGTAGTGTATTCAAGCAGATGTTGTATTCGTGTTCCGTTCTCATCCGAGAAATCCGGATGAGTGAAATCGATGCCGCTGTCGAGCACGCCGACAATCACTCCCTCGCCCTTATACGCGGCAGGGAGGTTGAACCCCTGGTGGACGAGATCCGCCCGGATATCGGTCCTCCCGGCATCATTGAGGGGCTTTCGACGGGCTGCCAGTTCGATAAACCGGACGTTCGGATCCTCCGCCAACGCCCCGATGCCGCCGAGAGGTACGGATGCACTGACAATGCCTCCCGCTTCCACGATCCTCGTGGCGCCGAGCGAGGTCAGCACAGCGGCAGAAAATCCGGCTTCTGTTCGGATAAAAACATCCGCGCGTATATCATCGTCACCTGAGACCGATAATGCATACGGGCTGATACCTTGTAAGTAGGAATCGCCCGGGCGTGCCTTCATCATCCTGTGGTTCTGCGACATGACCAGCCGAAGCGAAGCGTCGATTTTCCCGTGAGCCTGCGGCCGGAGCAACCCTTCCTGAGAATATGCCTGTTGGTTGATCTGAAATTCACCGGAAAACATACCCGATCTCAATGCCCTGACCAGTTTTTCATTGGTCTGACCGAACGAGGTACCGGCAGCGATTAAGCATACGGCCGCAATCGCTCCACCGCCCGAAATTCGCGATATTCTCCGGAGAAAGCTTCTTAAAAGACCCATTTGATTATACCCTTTATGAATATTGAAATAATTTATAACGGTTGTCTTTTCTGGCTCAAGGCGATATGTTTCACGAGCGAGGAGGCAGTTATTCGCCGTATATCGGAAACTCTGCCGCGCGCGGCAAGGATTTTTCCCTCCATGCCGTCGAGTTCGAGATTGTACTCCCGGAACAGTATCTGCGCTTCGCCGTCAGGATCGCGGTGGAGTTCAATGAGCACCTCGATAACTTCGTCGCTCCGATCATGTTCGTAACGGGATATCAGCAGACGCAGCGATGGATCCATTTTCCCGGGCTGTTCGATAGATGATTCCTTTCGGGGGGAACAGGTTACCATAAGAAATGAAACTGATAAAAACAATAACATCGGAAATAAATTTTTCATGTGAGAAATTCCGCAGTATATTGAAAAGATGTCCGAACGCCGGATCAACCGCCGGTCTCGGAATCGGACAGGCGGTACCGGCTCTATTTCAGGAGGATCATGCGCCGGGTTGTAACATGCGATCCCGCCTGTATTCTGTATATATAGAAACCGCTTGCGACACCCGCGGCATCGAAAACTACCGAATATTCTCCCGCCGTCATCCGTTCATCGACAAGCATAGCGATTTTCCGTCCGATAAGATCGTAAACGACCAATGTAACGTGCTCTTCCAGCGGGAGAGCGAAACGGATGGTCGTTGAAGGATTGAACGGATTCGGATAGTTCTGATCCATACGAAACTCGAGTGGAAGCATTTCGTGCAGACGCTCTACGTCGGTGGTAATCGACGATTGGACAACATACCAGAATCCCGATCCTGCAGCATGCGATTCGTTCTCCGTAAAACCTGCTACCGATTGTCCTATTGTACCCTGGAGGGAGACGGATGAGCCTTCTGTCCTGCCGCCGCCCGAACCGAAGGTACTATACAATATAGTATACTGTGCGAGTACAGAAGATTGGAGCGCCACCAGAGCTGTAAAGCTCAATACTGCAAACCATATTTTTTTCATGATTCCTCCGTTAGGTAGTTAATATTTTCCGTGCCGCCGGATGTCAGTGAAATCCGGCTCATTCGAAATCATCACCGAAATCAGTATATCAGCAGATAGAAGCTTGCATCCGTACCCGTCGCGACCACCACGGTATTGCCGAAAAGATCTCCCTGGTCGAAAAAAATGCTGGGAACAATATCGTGAACCGCAGACTGAAGCAAGGTTACCGAAAAGAACCGATCGACTACTTTGAACGGAGCGGTTATTTTTACGGGACCTGCACCCCCGGGCTGGCTGATACTAAATCCACAATTGCTTTCGGTAGCTCCGGTGACCCCGTTATAACACCTTTCAATGTAAGGTGCATTCAATCCTATATCCCTCACGAGAAGCATCGCTTTCATCCATCCCCCGCTGCCGATATCCTGGAGTGTATTCCCTTCTGCTTTCATTGCGACGGGGCCCTGTCCATGGACACCGACGCCGGATACAGACGACCCGGAAACGCCGGTACTGCTGCTGCTCGATCCCCTGACTCCGGTTCCGGCCGTGCTCATTCCGAGTACGCCGACGGAGCTGCCGTGGTCTGCCCTCCCCTGCACTCCCGCGCCTGCACTGTTGCTTGTATTCTCCCCATAGACTCCGGTGCCGCTCTGCGAAACAAGTCCCCGTACTCCATAACCGGAATTACTACTCCCATATACACCCGTACCGGACGTGCTGTTCCCTCTTACGCCCATTCCAGCGGGGCTTTCTCCCCAGATACCTGAAGAACCCGCACCGGCCGTATTTTTTCCCCATATACCAGCGCCGCCGTTTATCTTTGACTCACCGTAGATCCCGGAGATTCCGGTGTTTGTAAATCCGATAACACCGAACCCGGTCTCACTATACCCGCTTATTCCGTTTCCGCCTCCCGTGCTGAAACCGAATACACCATTTCCGAACTGTGTAGATCCGCGAAGCGCATCACTGTTCGTATTGCTGACCTCGAAAGCAGCACCCCCCTGATTTGCCGTCCCTGAATACGGAAGCAGTAATCCGCCCTCCCCGGGAGGAACCTGCCAGGAAAGACCAGTCCCGTTCCAGGTGAGCACCTGGCTTACCGAACTCGGCCCTTCAACAACAGCTAACTTTTCCGCCGTTATAGCGGAGTTAGCGATCTTCGAAGTGACAATCGCACCGTCATCAACCGTCCGGCTTTTCAATGAATACGCGACGGAGGTGAATTCTATCCGTGGAGTCATTTCCGGCTCATCGCCGAGCTTCAGACCGAGCCAACATGCCTGATCGAACTCCTCCGAGAAAGGAACACTGCTTCCGAGTATGGCGTTGAATAAACCTTTCACGACCGTCACGGATTGGGTTTCGGACCATACAGGCTCGACCGCATCCGGCGCGGCATAGAGACTGAACGTAATATTGTAATTGTTGTCTGGGACCGGCAAGCCATTCTGAGCCATGAGCATACCCTGGTATGTTATCTTTGCCGGTGTACCGGCGGATGATTCGGCAATGCAAAAACAGACAGACAAGGCGACGACCATAAGGACGTGCTTCATATAGTACCTTCCGATAGTAAGGTGACGGGAATGTGGCGGGTTTGTTTGGCGGCGGCAGGACCTGTTGTGTTGAGGCTTAACTTTCCTTGTATGCATATACCGATGCAGACGCAGAAATGTTCAGACGTCGCCGTACCTTCCGCAATCATTCCCGTACAAACCGGAAAAATGTACCCAAAGTTCCGTTATTTATAGAGCCATGGGATTCCGGTACGCCGGTTGTATGATTTCACCTCCTATATTTCAGTTAACAAACGCTCGATAACCTGAATCGAGTAAGCTATGTGTAGGACAACCTTTTTCTCTATTTCTCCTCCCCGTACAGCAATATTTCTATCTAGTCGAGCAGAACCGCAAACTGGAGGAAGACGATGACATAATTGCTCTCGAATCGATGGATCGGTCTTCAGGGTTTAAAGACGGTAAATGAAAAATGATTATCGGTACGAAAACTGAACATGTTGTGAATATAAACCACTAAATTTCCACTCGCACTGCTCCATGTTGCCACGACGGGAGACGAACCGATAGCTGTCACTACCACGGTATAGTTCGAAAAGAGAACGTTTTCACCGGAAATATTGATTTGGTATACACCGGTACCGGTTCTATTCACCGTGAAGTTGCCGGAACCGTTCTGAATAGTACCGGCAGAATTAATTTGACCGTAACAGATCGGCACAACATTGTTATTTCCGGTCGACTCACGCTTCACCTTTCCGCTTACCTGCATATCCCCGCTCACCTGGAGCCTGTTGGAGGGATTATCATTACCTATACCGACATTCCCGTTTGCCCGGAGGCGAATACGTTCCAGGCCGCCGTTCCATATCGTCAGATTGCTGGAGGCATCCTGCTGTATTCGCGCAGTCCAGGAATTCGACGCTTTCAGAGAGTACGCTATATCGCTGCCTGAATTCCGGATCTGAAACATGGTTTCGGGACTGCCGGTGCCGATACCGACCCTTCCGTCATTGAGAACCGTGATCCTGTCCGTACCGCCGACGCGCATAATCATCTGCCCGCTTGAGCCCAAAGCCAGATAATTGTCGTTCGCTCCGTCGTTTGACCGGCGGAATCTGACAAATGACGCCGAAGTACCCGTGTTTTCCAGCATGAGTGAAGGAGAGGAACTGCGGAGATGTGCAAGATATGCCGGTGTAGTGGTGCCGATGCCGACATTTCCGGTTGTGTAGTTGATGTTATTTCCCGATGTATTCCAGCTGGAGACGCCTGTCAACGAAACCCATTGACTCCCTTTGCGTCCTTCAAAATCGGCTCCGGACCACCTGATAGTTCCGGCGTTCGAGGATGATGTCGTGCCGATTCGAACGGCTCCGGCAATGTCCAACCTCTCCAAGGGAGTTGTCGTACCCATCCCTATATTTCCGGTCGATCTTTCGACGGCAATCCGAACACCCGATCCGGTGTTCAGTTGCCATTGATTGACAGAGCTGTTATACTCATGCCACATAATCGCAGTGTTGTTCGTCGCGTAGCCGTAGAAGGGTCTTCCCGTCGCTTGTAATGTTTCAATATACATACCTCCCCAGGTATTTTCAGCAGACGGTGCTCGTATACCGAATACCTCCAACCCGGTCAAGCGATTGGTTCGCCCTATACCGACAAATCCGCTTACTCCGGAGCTCATATTGTCTCCATCGATGATCCAATCACCGTCGTTGATGGCGTTGGATGCCAGCTTCTCTTGCGTGATAGAGCCGTCGGCAATATGTTGCGTACCGATTCCACCGCTCTTCACATTTATGGTCGTCGTCGGACCCGATGGGTTAATAATATCAAGCGTATTGTTCGTATTCTGAATCCCTTCGATCCCCGATCCATCCCCCCCGCTGCCTGCATTGATGACAATCGTATCCCCCCGCGTCGTTATCGTGGCGCCCCCCTCGCCGGAGAGTATCACCGCGTCGCGGAGATCGTTGAGACTCTTAACCGCTGCGCCAGCAGCGATCTTCTCCGCCGTCACAGAACCTGCAGCCAATTTTGCCGAGATGATACCGGAGTCGGCGACCGATATATCTACCGATCCGCTCGTACCTCCGCCTGTCAATCCTTCTCCGGCAACCACGCCGGTGATTGTACCCTCCTCGGATCCTCCCGAAGCCGAGATGGTGATTTTATTATCCTGCTGCGTAATGCTGATATTTTCTCCCGCTTCGAGGATTACCTCATCCTTTATATCATTGAGACTCTTGACTACCTGTCCGTCGTCGACGGATTTTGAACGGAGGCTGTAGGCCGACGCGGTGAGCGGAATACGGCCGGTGAGCTCCGATCCTTCACCGACCGAAATGCCGAGGAAGTACGGCACATCAAAGGGAAGCTCGATCGGCGTAGCGGTTCCGAGGAGAACCGTAAACAGTCCTTTGATAACCGAAACGTTCTGCGTTTCAGTCCATATCGGATCCGATCCGATAGATTCCGTATAGAGCCGAAATGTAATGTCATAATTGCCGTCTTCGACTGCGGTACCGGTTTCGTCTACGAGTATACCCTGATACGAGAGATGAGGGGGAACCTGGGCCGGGACAGGCTGTGCGACGAGCACGAAGGACAACAGCATGAGGATTACCGAGATATTTTTCATTGTACCCTCAACGATTAGTTAGTGTGAAATATGCTTAATACCCTCCGCCTCGATTTGATCCTCTCAATAAACTGCCATCGTTCCATAAAAAGTTTGTATTTTCATCGATAAGACACAGCATGCTCGGAACCACGAATTCGATGAGAAAAGCCCGATCAGTCCCTGATTATTTTCATGTAAATACCTTTATATCCCGGAGGTGATCGTATACATATAGCGATTGCTTCCCCCGCTGATCGTTCCCGGATCGGACGATTCCCCGATATTGTAATATTCCAACACTATTTTCCCGAGTCGTAAATGAAATGCGAGACGTTGCTCCTTTTGTTGAGTTATCGATTGAAGGATGGGTAAAGGCTGTATAACACTGGAAGTGCCGCCGAACCTTACAGATACCTGTACCATACCTCGATCCAGAACATTCTGTGTAATTTCCGGTACATCTATTTCGTATGTTCTTCGATCCTTGCCAAAAAAGTTTGTCACATCGCTCCAGTTATTGCCTATAAATAACTGCCAGTCCGAGGAGATAACCCGGGCATTACCTGCGCTTATGTACAGTGTATCGGCAACGGAACCGACCGACACGCCGTCTGCGCCGACAAGATTGATATGATCGGTTAGTCCATTGATAGAACGGACTACACCGCCTTCCGGAAATTCAGTTCCGTTCTCACTCCCTCCCGCAGCGGATATGATTATCCGGTTCTCTTCCTCAGAGATGGATATATTCTCGCCCGCTTCAAGTATGACGCTGTCTTTCAAAGTGTTGATACTCTTCACAACCTGACCGTCATCGATCCCCCGGGTGCGTAAACTGTATGGAGATGAGGCGAGGGGTGTTCGCGGTGACAGCTCATCACCTCCGTCGATCGCAATTCCGAGGGAGTACTGCTCGTCAAAAGCCGGCGAAAGCGGCTCGATAATTCCCAGATATACATGGAACAGACCGTTTGTCACGACGACTGATTGAATCTCCGTCCACACAAGCTCTTGCGGATCATTTGCGGTATAAAGCGAAAATTGTATGTTATATTCTCCATCGGAAACCGGCGTTCCGGATTCATCTGTCAGATACCCCTGGTAGCTGATGGTGTAAGGTATCTGACCGAATAACAATGCTTCCGATATCGCCATGAGAATTATTCCCATACACAATGACATTCGTTTCATTTTCGTTTCCTCGCTTTATGAATAAAAGAATACCCGCATGCATTTACCTGCATGGTGCATCGTGAGTCCTGAAATATCTTGTATCGTCGAGATAAAACCGGTCGTCCTGCAATGAAATACGGTATTGTCTGACCGTTCCATCGTTAAAGATCAGTCGCAATACAGGCTGTCCCCCATTGTTCAACACCTCCCACGTTCCGGCTCCCCCGCTTTTTCCATGGCTGTATCCGTACGCACCTCCCGTATCGATCGACAGGTTGCTGCTGCCGGAATACGAAAACGAGCCGTCTGTACACAAATCAATAACTATCCTGTCTGAGAAACCGCCCGAGCTGCCGCTTGAATACGTATGCATATACGTGAGACGCATCCCGGTTAATGCGGCTTTCCATTGCTCATCGACCGGAGGTAGCTCGGGTTGCCTGAATTCAACCCCGCGTGCGATATCGTCCACGGTACTTGTAAATGTTGCTGTGAATGACTGGGGCTCGACGGCAGCGAGGATCGTCACGCCGCTGCCGTACGGCGAAATCAAACCGACCGCATACGCTCGGGCTTCCACCCATTCAACGGTCCCCTTATAGTACATCGCTATACCTTCGTATTCTGCGGAAAGAAATCTTTCCGGTTCTCTATCCGGCCGCAGGGATGTGCCGTTATCATCACTCATAGATTCACGCGCAGCGTTTTCTAACTCGCTCATCGAACTAAACTCATGGCTCATCACAAGAACAAAGCCCTTCTCGGTCTCCGAGGCGATCAGATACCCAACCTCCGTTTTATAAGCGGTCCATCCGGCCGGGACTGCGAATGATATGCCGGGCGTGCGTTCATCGATCCTCCCTGTCAGTCCCTCTTGCGCACGCGCTTGCGAGGCAAAGAGAACCGCAACACATACGCATATTGCGGTGTAAACGACCGACCAGGTAAACATTGGCATGAGTTCCTCCATATTATTCGAAAGTATTCCTGATGCTATTACATCGCAGATTCAAGCCTGGAATCATACGGTTATGCTTTATTACTGCAAAGTGACGAGCATCCGAATGACTCCGGTCCCTCCTTCAAGACCGGTCATTGACTTGCCGATGATCGTGCCGACCGGAGCGTCTGAACCTGCCCGCATTGCATGCCCGGGAATATCTGATGCTGCAAGAAGATCGCCCGGGATTATTGCGCCGTTGCCCGCACTTGCCTTGACGGGGACGATGCCGAGCACGGCGAGGGGAATTTTATCATTCTGATCCTCTAGAATCTCAACACCCCCTAAAAACGCCGGCTTGGTCGAATAAACGCCGACAACTGTCGATTCGAATGCCTTTGAGCTCTTCTCAAGCAGTCCCTCCCTGCCGATTATCAGAACATCACCCGGCTCCAGACCGGATGCAGCCGGCAGCATCTCCGCAAAATCCGCCGCGGGCGAGGTGAACGTCCCGTCAGCCGTGACATTTCCATTATTGTCTACCCTGAATCGTACGTTGACTGGCGAAAGATCCCATGCTTCGATCAGAGTTCCGCTCCCCTCGGCACGCAGAGCTACTCCGGTACCGCTGTTATACGCCCATACACCATAACTTGTGGCAGAATGTGTCTGTCCCAGGACACCTGTGCCGCCGGTGCCTCCCTGCCCCCACACTCCGTAACCTGTTATGCCGTTGCTCTGGCCTTTCACCCCTGCTCCAGCGGCATCAGCGCTAATTGCCAAACCGAAAACTCCGGTCGCATTCGAGTTGCTCGAAGCCGTGACACCTCGAACACCGGCAGTCGAACCGCTCGCGTGGGTCGCTTCGCCGAACACCCCGCGGCCGCCTGAAGAGTTGCTCACTCCGTATACTCCAGCCGGGCTTAAACTGCCCTCCGCCCTGCCGGATATGGCAGTTGCGCTAGCTCCAGTTGTGGTAACGGAAAGAATTGTACCGGTTCCCGACAAATCCACATCATCAGCGCTGCCTCCGGATATCCGCACTCCGCCCGAAACCCTCAATTCGCCCTGTACATCCAGCTTTGCCTCGGGCGTCTCCGTACCGATACCTACGTTTCCGGTATTCTTATTAAAGACATTGTCACCATCTGCCTTCCAATTCACATCCTCCTCGACATCGTTTCCGAGGATCGCCGATATTCTGATGGCATTCTCCTCACTCGTGATCGAGATGTTCTCGCCTGCCTCTAAAACGACGTCATCCCGTAAATCATTGAGACTCCGCACGACCTGGCCATCGTCTATATTGCCCGCACGAAGGCTGTATGGCGATGAGGCGAGAGCTATATGCGGCGAAAGTTCCTCGCCGCCATCGATCGATATACCCAGATAATACGGTACTTCGAATGGAAGCATGAGCGGCTCAACATCGCCGAGATGAACGTTGAAAACTCCGTTTAACACCGATACTTGCTGCTCTTCGGTCCAGAGCGGTGTCGACGGATCTTCGTCCGTATAGAGCGAAAACCTCATGGAGTATTCGCCGTCTTCGAGCATCTGCAGGCTGGATTCGTCCGTCAGATACCCCTGGAATGAAATTTTCTGCGGCACCTGAGTATAAAGAATCACGGCATGCAGCATCAGGATGAGCACAGCAATCGGAAAACATGCAGTCTTCGTTCTCATTCGCTTCTCCCTTTGGAAATGTGAATCTTGCTGGAATTCGTTATGGATCTATACCGGCAAATCGTCCGGCCGTTATCCGGATTTCATATTCCGGATGATCTGTCTGACCTCGGAAATATTCTCCTTGAGCACGTATCCTAACGCTCCCGCTTTCTGAGCGGCGGCGCGAAGCTCCCCGTCCGGGTAATTGGTCAGAATGATAATTTTTGCTTCCGGATATTTCATCTTGAGAAGAGAGGTTGTGCTAATTCCATCCAATCGTTTCATCTGGATGTCCATGATAACCCAATCGGGATGAAGTTCAGTAAATTCCTTCAGAGCTTCATCCCCGTCCTGTATCTCGCGTATGGTTTCGAACTCATCCTCGAGCAGCACCCGGATAAGATCGCTCATACTGCTGTTATCTTCTACGATTAATAATTTCAAATTTCTGTGAGCGCCAGGTTAATCGGTTTTTATCGAAGATGGTAGGTTCTATGATTAAAAGGAATAGAGATGATTACCCGATTTGACTGAGTAGATCCACCTAATTTGTTTACGCCGAAAAACCGGACTAATATGGAGCGATCCGGTCAGATAATCGGCGGGGACATGCTAACAACACGGAAATTCTAAATGCGGGGAATTTTCGATACGTATACAATGATTGAAGCAGCGTTGCGTGTACTCCGGTAGATCCGTCGAGCTTCAAAGATATGATTTGTTTTCGAGAGCGAATTTCATGAGGGCATGGCTGCCGTGTATGTTGAGCTTATTGCAGATGTTCATTCGGTGATTTTCGACGGTGCGGGGACTCACGGACAGCTCATCCGCAATATCCCTGCTCGTTTTCATAAGGGCTATCAGTTTGAGAATCCGTCGCTCAGCACCGGTTAATAAATGGAGCGACGGGTGTGAGAGGTTGAAGTTCTGCTCTCTTCGCAGGCGGTGCATCAGGAATTCCGATAGTACCGGACTTACATAATATTTATCGCTTGTCACGAACGAGATGCTCTGAAGCAGATCGGTCACGGCAGATTCCTTTAGGACAAATCCCGATACGCCATAGTCCATCGCCCGGTTGAAGACGTCCTCTTCTTTATACATTGTCAGCATAATGATCCTGGATGGAAGATTTTCGGATTGAACTGTCCGTGCGATTTCGAGTCCGTTCAACCCCGGCATATCGATGTCGAGCAAAACGATTTCCGGATGATGTTTACGAATCAGAGCAAGCGCCTCTTCGCCGTTGCCGGATTCATAGACAGGTCCTGTGTTTCTGCGCTTCTGGAGAATATTCAGCAATCCTTCCCGAAACACGGGGTGATCATCGGCGATTAATATACTTACTGGCTGACCCATACCTGGAAAGATCAGGTTCTATTGGAAACGACTCCGTGGGATTTACCTCTGAATATCGCCGATTGTTTCATACAAAGTCAAGAATTATTAAAATATTCAAAAAAATCAAATCGATGGTTCGGGCAGAAATATTTTCATTGCGATTAATGACCTGAATGAGTAAATTCAGTTCTGTCCGGTAAAACCAAGGTACGCTCTATATCACATGCAACCGGCGCCGAAGGCTCCTGAGCGACGATTGGCAGATGGGATGATTAACCCCGGATGAATCATTTTGTGGACTCATTCGGAGGACCATGAAATTTACCGGATAGGCTGATGTCTGCATTCCTGGGAGGATTCAAAAGTCACCGCACAGGTCTTCGACCGGTACTATCGGATCGAATCGGCCGGGGAGAGGCGGAATTCCCGCTTCGCCCCGCCTGCGCTGCGATAAGATACAAGGTATACATATTCCATGAATCTCAATAGTTTCCCAGCAAGTAACCAATCCGGGAGAGTGTATTGAGTCCCCGTTTATCGCTTCACTTCTTCCTGATCGCTCTCTGTATCGGCGTTTCTTCTGTCACGAATGCGGTTCAATACATTTCTCCCGCCGATACCGTCCTCCTGAACAGACATCTGGAGGAAGCGCAATCTTTATACGGTGCGGGAGCGTATAAGGAATCGATATCTCAGTATCGCCGGGCTCAATCGCTCGCCGATGAGACGGGTGCATATGACGCCGGACTCCGGAGCCGCATCGGGATGAGCTCGGCCTTTATCCAATTGGGAGAACTGGATTCCGCATTCTCGGAGATAAACACGGCGATCGAGGCCGCAGAAAGCGATCTCTCTCCGGATCATCCGCTCCTTGCATCGCTCTATACAAATCTCGGCATCGTTTATCGGAATAAGAATGATCCCGATAACGCTCTCGTCTATTACCGAAAAGCACATTGGATATATCGTGCCAACAACGAACTGCTCGGCGCCGCTGCGGGAAGGCTGATGAACAACATCGGAGTGGTTCATTATTATATGGGAGATCTCGATAGTGCGATAGCGTACTCAAGGAAAGCGGCGGATATCCGACGGGTAACGCTCGGACCGACGCATTATATGACCGGCGAGTCCTACCGCAATATCGGCATCTATTTCAATCAACGCGGCAGACTCGATTCTGCCATCGTATACCTCGAGAAAACGCTCGAGATCTACCGTGATTACTTCGGCGAAGAACATCCCCGCGTCGGCGAAATATATTCATCGCTCGGCGCATACAGGAACAATACCGGCGACCACGCTGCCGCGCTCGATCTTCAATTCCGCGCATTATCGATCTATAAGAGTTCTCTCGAAACCGACGACGACCGGCTCGCCACGGTATATAATCATATGGGGATCATCTACAGCGATCTGAAGGATTACACTTCAGCCGGTCAGGCCTATAACAATGCGTTCGAGATTCGGGGCGCAAACTCATCCGGCCGACCGGAGTACCTGGGAAATCTATATCTGAACATGGGCGTCAACTATACCGATATCGGTGAGTACGATCGGGCAATTCATTTCCTCCAGGAAGCATCCGGGATTTATGGACGGGTATTCTCTCCCGAACATCCTACGTTCGCTTACATCTACAACAATCTTGGATTTGCATACAGCAAAAAAGGCGAATACGATCTTGCCGAAGAATTATACCTGAAAGGCGTAAATCATCTTCGCCTGTCGGGGAACAACGAAACCCGGCTGCTCGTGCGGATATATAACAATCTCGGCGACCTGTCCCAACTCAGGAATGACCCGAACGGTGCGTTACCGTTTTATCAACGTGCGATTATCACCGGCACTCCGTCCTTCACCGATACGTCGATATTCGCCATCCCCCGGCAAATCCATACGAATGCGGCCGACAGATTGCTGACCGCGCTCAGGAAGAAGGCCCTTGTGCTGCGGTCAATCTCAGATTCTCATCCGGAGAAGATCCACTATCTGAATACGGCTCTTGAGACGTATACTGCCGCCGTCGATCTGATACGGTCGGTGCAGACGGGATTGCGGCGCGACGAGAGCAGACTCCTGATCGCGAGCGAGAGCCACCTCGTTTTCGAAGAAGGCATAGAAACCGCACTCGCCCTGTATGATGCGACCGGCGACCGGATCTACCTGTCAGATGCTTTTGCCTTATCCGAAGCGAATAAGTCGTCGGTACTCCTGCAATCGTTCGCCGATCTCGACGCGCGCACGTTCGCGGGAATTCCCGACAGTCTGCTCGGCTTGGAATCCGATCTCCGGCACGATATTGTGTATCATGAAACGGAGATGGTGAAGAGCCCGACGGAAGACGATCGCTTTGCGTACCATGCCGATCTGTATTACACAAAGAAGGCGCAGTACGATCTCCTCCTGTCGACATTCGAGAAAGAATATCCGGAATATTACGAGATCCGCTACCGGCTCATGCAGCCTGATCTCGACCGGATCCGCAATGAATTGGATGCGAGGACGGCGATTCTACATTACTTCGCCGGGTCGGATGAGCTTCTGGTGTTCGTCGTCACCGCCGAATCGCTCCAGGTATTTCGGGGCGGAGATATGCGCGAGATATCGGCAAATATCCGGCGTTTGTCGGCAAGTCTGCGGAAAGCCGATCGCGGTTCGTTCATTGAACCCTCCGCGTTTCTGTACAGAAATCTCATCACCCCTGTCAAATCGATGCTCGGAAAGATCGAGCGCCTGATTGTAATTCCCGACGGTGAACTTTTCTACCTGCCGTTCGAAGCCCTCATAGCAGATCTTCCGAAAGCGAGTTTCCATACATCCGGGTTTGCAGAGACGAAATATCTGATCGAGGAGTATGAGGTGTCGTACCATTACGCAGCGAGACTATATAGAAATTCAACAACCCGACAGAAGGACGCGGAACGGTATGCTTCTTCGTTCGTCGGATTTGCACCCGTATTTGAAGATGAAGCCGCCGCGGTCCACGATGCAGAAGTAGGTATTACGGCACACGCTATGCGGGCAGACGATCAGTACCGGTCGATCCTTACGGAGACCGGGAATTACGCTCCGCTCCCGTTCTCCCGCCTCGAACTCGAAAATATCATCGGTCTCTTTCAACAGCGCGGTCTTCCCGCCGTCGGCTACCTGTTCGACTCGGCGAGCGAAGAGAACTTCAAATTGCACGCGGCAGCTACGCAGATCGTCCATGTCGCCAGCCACGGCATCATACACGATACTGAGCCGCGGCTATCCGGCATCGTATTCGCCCGGCCTGAGGATGAAGGGAGCGGAGAAGACGGACTTCTTTTCGCCGCTGAAATGTTCAACCTGAATCTCGATGCGGATCTTGTCGTGCTCAGCAGCTGCGAGAGCGGCGCTGGCGAAGTGATCCGGGGAGAGGGTCTGATCGCACTCACGCGCGGGATTCTGTTTGCCGGCGCGCGAAATGTCGTCGTCTCCCTCTGGAAGGTATACGACCGCCATACGGGTGAATTGATGGTGGAATTCTACCGGAATATTTTATCCGGACAAAGTTATCCGGCAGCGCTGCGATCGGCTAAGCTCTCTCTGCTGCAAAATGATCTTACGGCATTTCCGGCATTCTGGAGTGGATTCATCCTCATAGGCGGATGACTGAGCGTCAGACTCCCGCAGTGACTCCGATGAGCGATATTCCGCCGCATTGTTACCGCTGTGCGACCGCCCCTTATTTCCGCTGAGGAATATTTTCCTTATTTCAGAAGAATCATCCTGTTCTGTTCATACAGAGAACCGGCCCGGATCCGGTAGACATAAATCCCGCTTGGGAGGCCGGCCGCATCGAACGTTACCGTATGCTGTCCGGGCTGGAGCTCCGC
This sequence comes from uncultured Ignavibacteriales bacterium, assembly GCA_964495085.1. Taxonomy (GTDB): domain Bacteria; phylum Bacteroidota; class Ignavibacteria; order T3Sed10-11; family T3Sed10-11; genus CAZBUK01. The sequence goes on along the minus strand of CAZBUK010000011.1, from coordinate 29,739 downwards.
GTCAACCAGAATTTCTATTTCCCGGCCGAGTACATCATAAACGCTCAATACAACCTCCGTACTTTCATGCAACGTAAATCGTATGGCGGTACGGGGATTGAACGGGTTCGGATAGTTTTGCGACAACTCAAAACGCTCAGGTACGGTTCCTGTTCCGGCAATGTTCGTGGGTGATCCTCCGTACAGGAAGCGCTGATAATTGAGCCAATCCGATCCGGTCCAGAGTTCGATTAACCGGACTGTAAGCTCCCCTTCCTGACTATATTCATGCGACGTTCTTCGTTGCGGGACCCAATTGTTCGTAACCCATACCGATGAAATTTCACTCACCAATCTGTTATTCCCGTCGTACGTGCTCTCAACCCGCTGAGTATTTTCCCAGGCATCGTCCGTCCATATCTGACGAACTATTTCGATCTGATTTCCATTCTGGTCGTAGGTGAAGGTATTAAAATTCGTTCCGATCCATTCCTCCTCCCCTGCATCGAAATATTCCCATATCTCGGTGAGGAGATTTCCGCCGGAATCGTATGTATGGACGAATCTGAAATCTTCTCTCCATTCGTCATCCTCCCAGAGATCAATCGACAGCAGGAGTGCATTGCCCTGTACGTCGTACTCCCACCGCAGTCGTGTGTCGGGTTCCCAATCTCCGAATCCCCAAAAATATTCGAGTAATTCGTCGAATTGTCCGGATTCAGTATAGAAGTACTCGGTCTTCGAGAGCGGCGTCCAGTTTTCACCGTCCCATTCCTCGAACACCGACTCGAGGATGTCGCCGGAGGGATAATGGCTATAGAGAAACCGATCGATGTCGATCCATTCGTCATCGATCCATTCCTGCAGAAGGTCGACGATGAGGTTGCCGTTCACATCGTACTCATATAAAAATCGATCGATATCGACCCAGTCGTTTTGCACATAGATTTGGAAGAGATCTTCGACCACGCGGCCTTCGGTATCGTAGGTCCAGATCTCCCGTGCGTCGTCTGCCCAGGTATCGACCGACCAAATCTGACGCAGATAATGGATAATCACCTCCTGGGCGGATTTCCGTAGCGCGAAATCCACCGCGTTGTATTTCCTGAACCGCTCATAGATTGTCGCCGCGGTTATTTCTCCCTCCACTCCTTTTCGTATATCGGATATAGCCGGTAAAGCGCTCTTTCTCTCCCGCACCTCCGACTCCGCGACTCCGGAGACGGCGACCAGAAACAGCGCAACGATGATCGATCTAATACACGTCGTAAATAGTATATGTTTGGCGTTCATGAGTTCCTCCCTGAAACCGGTGAGCGTCGATGAGAATAATTTATTTTCCCTGTATATACGATAAAAAAAGATAAAAAAGAAATCCAGGTTCCGGATCTTTTCACACCAGGTTGATTTTTATCTCCGGATCCCTTTTATATGATGAACGGATATTCATCAAAACCCGGATTGGAAAGCCGGATACAGATCGGCAGATAACCTGCGGACCGGAGCGATCTCAGATGCAGCTTCTCACGAACCGACGCGATAGAAAATTTATTTTCGGCGCGCTGTATTTCAGCGAAGGCGCTCCGATCGGCTTCATATGGTGGGCGCTTCCTACGATATTCCGCGCCGCAGATATACCGATACAAAAAATTTCAACCCTCGTAGCCGTACTCGTTCTCCCGTGGGCATTTAAATTTCTCTGGGCGCCGATCATCGATACGCTCCGGTCCCCCCGCTGGACCCTCCGGGGATGGATTCTCCTCGCGCAGTTCGGGATGGGACTGACGCTGCTTCCGCTCTTTTTTCTCGATCTGCACGACGACTTCCGGCTCGTCACTGTATGCCTTGTCCTCCATGCATGTATGGCTGCAACGCAGGACGTCGCCATCGATGCACTCTGTATCTCGGTAACGCCGGAACGGGAACGGGGCGGAGTTAATGGCTGGATGCAGACGGGAATGCTAGGGGGTAGATCCATTTTCGGCGGCGGAGCGCTGATCGTATCCGCACATCTCGGTCTGGATTTCGTTCTGGTATTTTTAATCGCTGCGATCTGGTGTTCTTCGCTGCTGCTCATTTTATCCGATTACCGCGAATCCGCCGGGGAGACCGGGAATACCGCAGAGCAATTGAGGAGATTCGCGAGGTTGATCAGAACGGCGGCTAAACACCGAAGTACATGGCGGGGATTTCTTTTTGCACTGGTTGGAGGCGCCGGATTTGAAGCAGTGGGGTCCGTGGCGGGTCCTTTTCTCATCGACCGCGGTTTTTCAACGGGGGAAATCGGATGGTTCTTCGCACTCCCGACGGTGCTTTGTATGGTCGGAGGCGCCCTGCTCGGCGGATATGCATCCGACCGGATCGGCCGCAGATCGACCGTCGCGGTGTTCCTCCTTTTCTATGTAGCCGTCATCTTTTTGATCGCAGGCGCCGATGTGGTTACCGGAGGGGAGTCGGGCAAGATGCTCCTTGTGCTTCTGGCCGTACTCTATTTCGGCATCGGTTTATTTACATCTTCATCCTATGCGCTCTTCATGGATATCACCGACGTGCGTCTGGGCGCAACACAGTTCAGCGCGTTTATGGGCGCGACAAACATGTGCGAATCGTGGTCGGCATTCTCGGTCGGTCGCATAATCGGTTTATTCGGATACCCCGCCGCATTTGCAGTCATGGCTCTCTTTCCCCTGTTGACAATCCCTCTTATCAGGGGAATGCAATCTACGGACTCCACCGGCGATACCGGCTCATCAACCTAAAAAGATCTTGCCCGTGCTAATGTCCTACTCCTCCTTGACAGCACGCGTATCCGAAAAAGCAGACTCTTTCCTTACAGACCGAAAAACAGGTTCGTTACCAGAACCGCAACGAGCAATCCGGTTATGTCGGCGATAATACCTGCGGGTACTGCATGCCGGGTCCGGTAGACACTGACCGAGCCGAAATAAACCGCCATGACATAGAACGTGGTTTCGGTACTTCCCATCATGACCGACGCCATTCGTCCGATGAGAGAATCCGGACCATGCACCGTTACGAGCTCGGACAGGACGCCGAGTGCGCCGCTTCCCGAGAGAGGGCGCAGCAATGCCATCGGCAATACTTCGGGAGACATCCCGATCAGGTTCGTCAGCGGGCTGACCAACTTCCCGAGCAATTCCATCGCGCCGCCCGCGCGGAAGACCCCGATGGCGACGAGCATCGCGACCAGATAAGGAATAATCCGGACAGCCACCTGAAAACCTTCCTTAGCACCTTCGACGAATACCTCATAAATCTTCACTCCCCTGATCGCAGCCGTAATCAGAACAAAGAGAATCAATGCGGGTATTGCAGCGAGAGAGAGAACGTTCAGAATCGTCAGCATAGCCGTATTCCTCTACGAGAGTTGTTTGCGGTATACCGGTAATCTCTGCAGCAGCTTCACCGAGACGATTCCGGCAATCGTGGCGCAAGTTGTCGCAATGAGCACGGGAACGATTATCTCGGTCGGATTGGAGCTTCCGGCGGCGGCCCGTACCGCGATGACCGTTGCCGGAATGAGCTGTACGCTGCTTGTGTTGATAACAAGGAACGTACACATTGCATCGGTGGCAGTACCCGCCTTCCTGCTCAATTTATTCAACTCTTCCATTGCTTTGAGGCCGAGCGGCGTTGCAGCGTTCGCCAGGCCGAGCATATTCGCTGAGATATTCAATATCATCGCTCCCATAGCGGGATGGTCGGCGGGAACATCGGGGAACAATCTCGTCATCACGGGCTTCAAGCCGCGTGCGAGCGACTGAATCAGACCCGCCTCCTCCGCGACCTTCATGACACCGAGCCATAAGGCCATGATACCGATCAGACCTATCGCAATGGTGACGGCGGTTCCTGCATATGCAATGATCCCGTCGTTCGTCAGCCGCTGCAAGGTCGTAAAACGAATCGGATCAATGATGACATCGGCCCGGTACGACCCGTCTTCCGGACCCGGCTTCAGTTCGAAGGATGCGGAGAGCTCGCCGGCGTCGCCCGGTTGTGCGTGGGCAATTTCATTCCAGCGGGGAGGGAAGTCGTCCGTGATCCGTATTCGAAGCAATCCTTTCTCACTCGTTGAGAATATGACGCGCGCCGGGTACACGACCGGCCGGTCCGCTACCGCATCTTCCCCGTAGAACCGCAGAAGATCGGCATGTGATGCCGTAAGCTCTCCGTCGGCCTCCCGTCCCTGAGCCGGACGAACGTCGGGTGGGAGACGGAGCAGCATCTCGATCGGTTGATCGTTTCTGAAGGTATCGGATATGATATCCCGCACGTCCGTCCATACTGCGGCAAGGATACCGAGAGAAATCAGTCCCAACCAAATATAATTCAGCATAGTTGTCCGGTATGTTAAGTATGTGAGCGAATATGAGAAGAGCGGGAGGAATCACTTCGGCTGACGTTCATCCGTTACATCAGTCCCCGTTCGGCGAAACTTGCATATGTGGTTCCGGCAATGATGACATGATCGTGCACGGGAATTCCCATAATCCTACCCGCTTCGATAAGCTGTCTGGTGATCAGTTTATCCTCGTTGCTGGGCTCCGGATTCCCGCTTGGGTGGTTGTGCACGAGGATTATCGCGGCAGCGAGGCCGTCGATTGCGGCTTTAAAAACCTCGCGCGGATGTACGATGCTTGCGTTGAGATTTCCTTCGGAAATGCGGACCTGTTTCTGTACGGTGTTCGATGAATTCAGGAGTAACACCTCGAACACCTCGCGTTTAAGATGAGCGATCTGGGGAGCCATATACGCCGCGACATCCGAGGGACCGGTGATGCGGATCTTCTTTACTCCGGATGTGCGTGTGAGGCGGCGTCCGAGCTCGAAGACGGCGACAAGTTCGGCCGAGCGTGCCTTACCCAATCCCCGGTGTCTGCTGAGCTCTTCGATGGAGAGCGTGGATAGCACTCCGATATTCTTATGATCGACGAGGAGTCGTTTAGCGAGATCGAGCGCGGTGATCCTGCCGCTCCCCGACCCAATGACTATCGCAATCAATTCCGCGTCGCTCAGAGCCGCAGGACCGTGTTTTAAGAGCTTTTCGCGCGGACGATCGTCCTCGGGCCAGTGCTTGATCGCTGTGTGATAGCCGGCAGCTTCGTGAACTCCCTCAGGCTTGCTCATACAACCTCGTAAGATAATTACGACGGACGCCCGGCGGATTTAGCTCGTTCTCCGGGCATTGAGACGGATCAGCCGAATAATTTGTATGCTTCGAGATATTTCTCCGCAGTCTTCATCACGATCTCTTCTGGAAGCGGAGGAGGAGGAGGCTGCTTGTTCCATGCGAGGGATTCCAGGTAGTCGCGCAGAAATTGTTTATCGTAGCTCTTTTGCGGTCTACCCGGTTCATACTCGTTCTTCGGCCAGAAACGGGACGAATCGGGAGTAAGCAGTTCGTCGATCAGAATGACCTCGTCGCGATAGATTCCGAACTCCATTTTCGTATCGGCGATGATAATGCCGCGTTGTTCCGCGATATCGGCCGCTCTTTTATAAATGGCGATGCTGATATCGCGCAGCTTGCCGGCTAATTCTACACCGATAATCGCTGCAGTCTGTTCGAAAGATATGTTTTCGTCGTGGCCTGTTTCAGCTTTCGTCGCGGGGGTGAAGATCGGTTCAGGCAGACGGTCTGATTCACGCAGGCCGTCCGGCAGGGGTAAGCCGCATACGCTCTTCGAGATCTTGTATTCCTTCCATCCGGATCCCGCGAGATAACCGCGGACGACGCATTCGATCGGGATGGTTTTCGCTTTTTTCACCAGCATACACCTTCCGTCGAGATCCGCCGTATACGGATGAAATGCAGACGGGAGATCGGAAGGATTTGTGCTCATCAGATGATGGGGAACGATGTCTTTCATCTTGTCGAACCAGAAGACGGAAATGCCGGTGAGCACTTTTCCCTTCCCGGGTATGCCCGAATCCATGACGACGTCGAATGCCGATATCCTATCGGTCGTGACGATGAGCAGGTTCTCTCCTGCCGTGTACATGTCGCGAACTTTACCCCGTGCAATGCGTTCGACGTTCTTGAAATCCGTATACAGAACGGGTTTGTCACGAAGGTTGATTTCCATAGACGCTCTCTACCGTGGATAGATCTGTAATGATTACGTTTCAGTTCAATATTATCTCATCGACCTTTCGTATATCGCCGTCGAGATACCGCAGAATGTTCTTCGCGCGGTTTACCCTGTCCGGTCCCATGACGATCGGAGAATGAATTCCCCTGTAGAAAATATTCGATGAGAGTAATTGTGCGATTCCCTCCCGGGTCGTTATACCCTCCGAGAGTATGAACCCTATCAGCTTCAGCGTATCGTATGCGAGCAGCGTCTCCCGTGTCGGCCTGTTCCGCGTTTTGCTCAGAAAGCCGTCAAAGAAACGGATGAAGACTGAATCGGCGGTGTCCCAATAGGAATCGGATGAGAAGTAGACTCCGTTGACATACCGGCGGTTCTCTTCGAGCGTCATGAGATCATGCCATTCTCCGGTGCCGAGAATCTGCGTCTTCACATTATAATATGCGAGCTGCGCACCGACGATCCCCAGCTCTTCGCGGCTCGTGATCGGCAGGAAGATCGCATCGATCGAATTCACCGGGATATGCAGACTATCTGCAAGAAAATCACCGGCATAGACGGCGACCCCGAGCGAATCGGCTATCCTGATCCCGTCGGGACCGAGAAGGTCGAGTACGGAGACGGCGCTCTCCCGTTCGAAGAGCGAATCGAGTTTTGCGAGGCTCACGCCGTACGCCGCGAGCTTCATCACGTCAGTGCGGTCGATGTTTCCTGAAAACGAGATATACATATGCAGCGAATCCTGCAAACCGCGCGACCGTATGTTATCGAATTGCAGCCGGAAGTTCGTCTCACCGGTGCGGTACCATTCGTTAACCAGAATATGGGCGCCATCGGCGCTTCTTATCTCCTCCATAAATCCCTCTGCGATATCCTTCCCATGCGAATCGGTGGGAGCGAGGACGGCCAGTGTTTTAAATCCCAGAATTTCGACCGCATAACGCGCCATCGCACGTCCGCGGATCCGGTAATCCGGATTCGTCTGGAATACGTACCTGCCCAATGCGGCAATATTATTTGCTGTCGCCGTAGGCGTGATGAGCGGGACGCCGCGCGTGTTCGCAAACCCGGAGGTTGCAAGAACCTCGTCGCTGAAGACAGGTCCGACAATCGCTACGATCTCCGGATCGTCAACAAGCTGTTGGACATGTCCGGCAGCAACCGAGGGTTGACGCTGCGAATCCCTAACGTCGAGATAGATCTTTACGGTCGCACTGGCATTGTATTCGTCAACCGCGTATCTGATGCCATGGAGCAGATCTCTCCCGAGCCGTGCGAGCGGTTCCTGCGGATTGTCCTCGAAAAGCGGTAACACGACGCCGATCTTGACCGAGACTCCTTCCTCGACCCGTTCGCGCAGCGTTTGAAGTTCTCCGGCCAGCGGGTGTAGTATGTTGGCTGCCAGTGCACTTTCGAGGACTTCGCGTGCGGCGGCGATATTCCCCTGCTGTATGTACCTCCGTCCGAGTGCGAGCGCCAGGTACCCGGGAGCGTAGGTGCCGCGGACCTCCGAATAGGCCCGGCGTAATTCGGGTGTGGTGAGATGATCGTTCACAATGCGTGCAATATATGCCTCGGCATCCGCGTGAGGTTGGCTCATATCGGTTAACTCAACGGTACGAAGGAAATTAAAGAGAGCGTCCTCGTATCGGCGTTCACGGTAGAACCCGACTCCGATAGTGAAATATGCATCCGGCTGATACAATGATCGGGGAAACCTATCGAGAAACAATTGAAGCCGGCGGATCGCTTCCCGGTACTGTCCGAGTTCCACCATACACTTCGAAGACATCAGGTAGGCTGCGGTCGTTCGCTGGGTAAACGATCCGGTTTCAAGGAGTTCATTAAAGCTCGTCAGCGCATTCGCATAATCCCCCCGACCGAATAGCATGACGCCTCTGTTGAAGAGTTGTTCCGCCCGATCGCTGTACTGAACCGGTCGATCCTGCGATAGGGATGGCAACACAATGAATAGCGATACCGCAACCGCATATACTATTCGTTTAGGTATCATTTTTCCGTCGGAGTTGTTGGTAAAGATCCCGGACATCTTCATTTCCGTGATCCGCGATCAATATGCGATCGATTAAAACGGCGCTTCGTTGCGAAGCTTTTTCCGGGTTAGAGATGAACCCGGAAGTACCCGGCGTTTATCGGCCGGTGGAATAGCAATGGAGCCCTGTCGGATTGTTCTGCCGGAGGCTGATCGACGCAGCGCGGGACACTTGCTCCGGGTGTTCGGGTTCCTTGAGTATCAAGCCTGTTGAGAATATTTTTCATACATGATTGAGCAAACCGAATTTTAAAATATTGAAATTATTCCATAATTCCAACATTATTCCGCATAGTCCGTGCGACGTTCGGATGCATCATGTATAATCTCCGGGCCCGGAATCAATCGGCAACACGGTATACGATTATTATTCTGGTCTTTACTAAAAACACTATTGTCGGCGGGATCGGTCAACCGCTCGATCATCGGCGCTCAGTGCATACATACCGATGTCACTCGTCGTTGCGAGGGGGTATGGAACGGGTCTCCCCGAATCCGAAAACCCATATGCGGGATTTATCGACCTGCACGGTATCTAAAGCCTGCATGAGATCGCGGGGAGGTTCATCCAGATGTTCATCCGCCTGATCGAAGGTTCCCCAGTGCATCGCGGCGAAATAACGGGCATTCAGATCGATGTATGCCTGGAGAGCTTCTGCGGGATCGACATGGACGGGGCGCATAAACCATCTCGGTTTATAGGCACCGATCGGTATCAGCGCGACATCGATAGGGCCGAAGCGTTCCCCTATTTCGACGAATCCCGGGAAATAACCCGTATCGCCGGCAAAATAGACCGTACCGTTGGGACTCCTGATTATCCAACTCGCCCAGAGGGTTTCATTGCGATCGTTGAGCCATCGCTGTGAAAAATGCTGCGTCGGCGTGCAGACGAACTCAAAGTCGTCGATCGTCGTTCCCTCCCACCAGTCGTGTTCGATCACATTTGTGATCTTCCACTCGTCGAGCAATTTTTTATTCCCCAACGGAACGAAAAAAGCCGGCGAGAAGTCCTTCTCCAGCCGCTCGATGGTAGCGCGGTCCATATGATCGTAGTGGTTATGCGAGATAACGACGACGTCGATGGGCGGAAGCTTTTCCCACGGAATGCCCGGCGGAGTATAGCGCTTGGGTCCGAGAAAACTCGCCGGTCCGACACGGTCGCTCCAGACCGGATCGGTTAGTATATTTTTTCCTCCGATCTGCAGCAGGAAGGTAGCATGACCCACCCAGGTGAGAATCCCGCCGTATACCCGCTCGGGCGGATTGACGTAATCGGGATGAACGACATCGAAATTGTACCGGTCGGCCTTCACCACGTTTCGAACGATGCGCCTGTCCCATTGCCATTTAAGGAAATCCAGGAACGACCTGCTGTCCTCTTCGCTCAACCAGGGGTTTCTGAATCCGGTCTCCGTATGGTGATCGGGGCGTTGATCGTTTTGAGCCGGGGTGTCGATCGGCATAAGGGGAAATAAAAACAGAAGTACTATGACAAATCGCATTACGTCCGCACCGCTTCCGAATCTGTCCGTCTAATAGAGCGTAATTCTCTAAAAGTACGATAATGAATTGAATAACTCAAATTTTATGCTTACATTTAGTATTCTACATCACTCAATGAAGCAAGGAGAGCAGAAGAATATGGTGAAAATTGAAGAATATCTGGGAAACGAATCCAAAGATCTTTTAGAATATACATGTAAGGGCATAGCCAAAGAACAGCTTTCTCTTCCGGGGCCGGATTTCGTCGATCGCGTATTCGCGGCGACGGACAGAAATAACAATGTACTCCGCAACCTCAACTGGATTCTCAATAGCGGGCGGCTTGCCGGAACCGGTTATGTATCCATTCTTCCCGTCGATCAGGGGATCGAGCACTCGGCCGGAGCCTCCTTCGCGCCGAATCCGGTTTACTTCGACCCGGAGAACATCGTGAGACTGGCAATGGAGGGGGGATGCAACGCTGTCGCATCGACGCTCGGCGTTCTGGGAATGACTGCCAGAAAATATGCGCACAAGATTCCATTCCTGGTAAAAATCAATCACAATGAATTATTAACCTACCCGAATAAGTTCGACCAGATCATGTTCGGCAGCGTCGAACAGGCATTCGATATGGGTGCGGCTGCCGTCGGGGCAACCATTTATTTCGGATCCGAAGAATCCACACGGCAGATTCAGGAAGTGACGGCGGCATTCGAGCGCGCACATGAACTCGGCTTGGTCACCGTACTCTGGTGCTATCTGCGGAATTCTGCATTCAAAACCGCCGATAAGGACTATCATGTTTCAGCCGACCTCTCCGGACAGGCGAACCATCTCGGAGTCACGATCGAGGCCGATATTATCAAGCAGAAAATGCCGGAAAATAACGGCGGCTATAACGCATTGAAGTTCGGTAAAACGCACAAAAAGATTTACGAAGAACTCGCTCCGGATCATCCGATCGAGCTGACCAGGTATCAGGTTGCAAATTGTTATATGGGACGGGCCGGATTGATCAATTCGGGCGGACCTTCAGGCAAGAATGATTTCGCGGAGGCAGTGAAAACCGCGGTGATCAATAAACGCGCCGGAGGCATGGGACTTATCTCCGGACGTAAAGCTTTCCAGCGACCGATGGACGAGGGCGCGAAATTGCTTCAGACGATTCAGGATGTATATCTGGCGAAGGAAGTAACTGTAGCGTAATTCCCGGTAGAGAAGATAAACAGGATTCCGGCAGCCGGAATCCTGTTTTCATTTTTCCCGCCGTCCGGCTATCGCTTCAGAAGCGAATCTCGCTCGATTAGAATTTGTCCGAGTACACCCGGTTGAAAATAATTCCGGTTATCGACCCTTAGAAGAACAACAAGTGAACATTATGACATCCCGATTTTGCACGAACTGCGGTCACGAATTAAAAGCGGCTTCCAGATTCTGCAACGAGTGCGGCACTCCGGTAGCTCCGGAGAAAACGCAGTCGGTTAACATCCCCTCTACCCATACCGGACAGAGCGCGGCGGCTACCGTTCCGAAAGCAAAGCGGCTAATTCTCGGCCTGTTCGCCCTGATCGTGGCGATACTCGTGTTCATCTTCATTAATTTTCTCACCGTCGAAGAGCATGGGATCATAGCCGCACAGCCGAGCATCGGCGACGGGATCGATTACACCGATCGCACGGTCGATATGGTCGATATCCCCTCGAGAATCGAAAACGGTTTCCTCGTTTTTTCACTCAGCGACGTCCGTACGCATCAGCTCGTCCGCGTCGAATATCAGCATGCCACGGCGACGATTCCCGTCCTGGCTTACATCTCCCCGAAAGGGAAACTCGTCACTGCCATCAGCATCAGCGAACCCTGCAATGCAACGCGGTTCACGATCATTAGCAACGCGATCAAGTGCAACAACTGTCCCGCCAATTGGGAGCTGAACACCATGCAGGCGCTGGCTTGCTGTCCGAACAATCCGCCCGATCCGATTCCGAGTGAAGTTATCGGGAACGACGTCAGGGTTGCGTTGAGTACCCTGGAGAACTGGCGGCGAAGACTGTAACGATGACTCCCCTCCTGGCGAGCGCCGCTATCGTCGTATTGCTTTTTATTCTGGGAGAATTCTTTACCGTCAAAGGCTTCGGCAGGCGCCCCTCCGCAACTTCACCTGCCATGAAAATCAACATCATCCTCCTCGCCGCATGGCTGGCAGGAATAACGATACATTTTGCCGGTTACCCCGCGGGGGCCTTGCTGCTCCTCCTGCTCGCCGTACTCTGGACAATATCACAAATGCGAACGCACTGGATACCCTGGCTTATAGGTGCGCCCGAGGAGTACAGAGAGGGATACCATAAGATCTTCGGAGGCCATTCTACCATCCTTCCGCGTCTCACGAAGCGGGGCGTCCTTCCTGACGCATACCACACCTTTCTGTTCTTGTTCCTCCTGATAACCATCTATTATGGAGTGAAATCGCTCGGAAGATAAAAGCTCCGGACGAAGCAGTGAACGGTGTACTGTACAGATGAGAAGGGATCTATTATGACATCTCGGAGAGTTTTCTAAGATACTCGAACGAGAATATCCCGGTGTCGTGGCCGTCGCCCCAGATCATTTTAAGAGCGTATGTTCCTACCTGTTCAATACCTTTCAGATCGTACCTATCGGGAAGTTCCGGCTGAGGCTCAGGGACATACGACCTAAAGAGGATCGTTTCTCCCCTACATCCGGCGCAGGGGCAGGAATCGCGGAGTTCGCGCAGCGTCAAGGTCTTCGGCAAGCCGTCGCTCCATTTGATCGTCAGGGCTTCATCGCCGTCCCTCCTGACACTCGTCAACTTCGGGATCATGACGAACTCTCCTCTTCCGGAGCCGGGGTGAACCGGGTGCCGACTGAAAGCGCGTAGCCGCGAAGAAACTTCGCAAAGTCGAGTCGTTTCTTCCCCTCACGCTGCAGTTCGGTTATCCTCAGGGCGCCGTCCCCTGCCGCCACGATAAGTTCGTCGTCGGCGCTGATAATCGTACCCGGACTTCCGCCCGTAGACGGTGAACCTACTTCCGAACGATAAAATTTTATCATATGACCTTCGAGGTAGGAGAATGCCGCCGGGACCGGAGAGAGGCCGCGTATCAGATTGTGAACAGCGGCCGCGGGTTTACTCCAATCGATCACACAGATATCTCTTGTCAGTTTAGGCGCCCTGCTTGCCTGGGAATCATCCTGAACCGCAGGAGTCACCTCGCCACGCTCGATCATTTCGACCGTTCGAAATACGGTTTCGGATCCGAGCAGTGAGAGTTTATCATGCAATTCACCCGCGGTTTCGTCTGGTCCGATCGGACACTTCGACTGAAGGATAATCCTCCCCGTGTCGATCTTCTCCTCAATGAAGAAGGTAGTGACACCGGTTTCGGTTTCACCGTTGATGATCGCCCAGTTGATCGGCGCTGCGCCTCTGTACCGGGGAAGGAGCGATGCATGCAAATTAAAAGCCCCTTGCTTCGGGATGGTGAATATTTCACGGGGGAGAATCCGGTAGGCAATAACGACTATGATATCGGGATCGATGCCGGCAAGCGCCCCGACAAAAGAGGGATCGCGTAAATTCTCCGGTTGGAGTACGCGCAGGCCGTTCTTGAGGGCGAATTGTTTCACGGGAGGCGGGTGAACACGCAGTCCGCGACCGCGCTCCTTATCCGGAGCCGTCACGACCGCCGCAATTTCATAGCCGCTTTCATAGAGCTTCGACAGACCGGGTAGAGCAAACTCCGGCGTACCGAAGAAGACGATCCTGAGCATGGAAGTTTACTTTGATTGATCGCGGATAACAGGGTATGGAATTTCGAGTTCTCCCTTTTTAATATCGGTCAGCGCGCCCTTATGGAATTTTCTCCGACCCGGGGTTAGATGATCGAGGAAGAGCACCCCGTTGAGGTGGTCGATTTCATGGAGAATTACCCTGGCGAGAACACCTTCGGCATCGAGCTCATGTCCGTTGAATCCGGAATCGCGGTATCGAATCCTTATCTTCTCGCTCCGGACGACTTCGTCTCGAACCGTCGGTATGCTGAGACATCCCTCCTCCATCGCCAATTCCCCTTCCTGATGAAGAATTTCAGGATTGATCAGCGCGAGAGGCTGCAGATCTGCGTATCCTTCAAGATCCGATATATCGATTACGATTACCCGCTTCAGAATGCTCACCTGGTTCGCGGCGAGTCCGATTCCGTGAGCATTTCGCATGGTTGCGAACATATCGTCTATTAAGGTGCCGAGATCGTCATCGCTCTGAACGGCGTCAGCCTGCTGTCGCAGTGCGGGATGGCCGAACAAAACGATAGGTAATAGAGTCATTGTGTTCCTGCTCGTATTTAATCGAGAATTCGTCTGATGTCCGTTAAACGTTTTTGGAAATAACTGCTTTGGAGCGAGGATATGGTGACGCCGTAAGAAACACTTGCATGTGCGAATAAATTATCGCCTATATAAATACCGACATGCGAAGGATTGGATCCCGTGGTGTTGAAGAATATGAGGTCGCCGAACTGCATATCGTTGCGTCCGACCGATCGTCCAATCCCGAACTGATGGCGTGTGGTCCGCGGCAAATCGATTTTCAGTGCATTGCGATAGACGAGAGCGATATACGCGGAACAATCAATCCCTTCCGCAGTCGTTCCCCCCAGCCGGTACGGAGTTCCGATGTGTTTCAGAATTTCACGAAGCATCGTTGTCTGCCGAGCAGTCGGAAGAACCACCGAGCCCGGTACCGGCGCCGAGGTCAGCCGGTTTTCGACAGCCTCTACGTCCACTTTGACATCATCCTCAGCGCGTTCTTCCTTCGCCGCCCGCTCCAATTGGCGCGCGAAACGGATCCCGGTCTGCGTCTCGTCCGTTTCCCTCGCTTCCCGTTCCGGCTTGGAAAACCGGGGGGATCCGGAGCCGCATCCGGAAAGCAACACAATTCCCGAAATAAGTATGATGATTACGAAGCGCATTGCCACAATATAATAAAAATCCCGGTAATTCATGAACGATCTACCGGGATATTGGAATCGTACCGATGGGAAGAATGAATCACCCCAGATAAGCTTTCAATGCCTTGCTTCTCGTTTTGTCCCGGAGCCTCCGGAGCGCTTTCTCCTTGATCTGTCGTACCCGCTCGCGGGTCAAACTGAATCGTTCGCCGATCTCCTCGAGCGTGAGCGAATGTTCGAGATCGAGACCGAAATAGAGACGTATAATCTCCGCTTCACGGTCGGAAAGCGTCGAGAGCGCTCTCCGTACTTCCTGTTTTAAGGATTCCTTCATAAGGGTATTATCGGGAGACGGCTGCCGGTCGTCGTGGATAACGTCGAGTAAACGGTTGTCTTCTCCCTGCGCGAAAGGCGCATCCATCGACAGGTGCCGTCCCGATATCTTCAGCGTATCGGCGACTTCGAAAAGCGACATGTCCAGCTCTTCCGCAAGCTCGCTGGCGCTCGGCTCGCGTTCGTATTCCTGTTCGAGCGCCGAAAACGCTTTACCTATTTTATTCAGCGCGCCGACCCGGTTCAGCGGCAACTTGACGATGCGCGATTGTTCGGCTAGCGCCTGCAGAATAGACTGTCTGATCCACCATACCGCATAGGATATGAATTTAAACCCACGCGTTTCATCAAACCTCTTAGCCGCCTTGATAAGTCCGAGATTTCCCTCGTTGATCAGGTCCCCGAGCGAAAGCCCTTGATTCTGATACTGCTTCGCAACGCTTACCACGAACCGCAAATTCGCTTTTGTCAACTTTTCCAGGGCGAACTGATCGCCTTTCTTGATTCTGCGTGCGAGATCGATCTCTTCCTCCGGATTCAGTAGATCCACCTTCCCGATCTCCTGCAGATACTTTTCGAGCGATTGGCTCTCCCTGTTGGTATATTGCTTGGTTATTTTAACCATCCATCACCTCTCCGACTAAACTGATATGGGCGCTCGTGTTGATAAAACAAAGAATACAGCGGGCGGAGTTTCAAAATGTTCCCCTGACTGTTTCCAGAAAACCCCGGGATTATAACGAATATCTACGTCTTTCATGTACGGCCAAGTGCGCAGGAAGTTATCGTTCCCGGGATTATACATATCCGAGCTTCAACCCGGATAAATTCCTTCATTTTCTCCACTTTTATTCCGGTATCGCGCGTTACCGGCAGATTCGATATAAACGGACATCCATAAAACCAGCCGGACCTACACCCTTCCGTCTATCCGATTAGCTGAGGGAGGGGTAAAAACTTTCCCCGGCAAGTTTTCCTTTTACATCAGGACCAAGATCGAAATGGTCTGCGCAGGTCCGGGCGATATCTGCGAAAGTCTCACGCGTCCCGAGATTTTCTCCGCCATCTCTCCCGGACCTGTATGCGAGAAGAGGGGCGTATTCACGCGAGTGATCCGTACTCGGGGTAGTCGGATCGTTACCATGATCGCTTGTAATTATGAGAATGTCGTCTCGGCGCACCAGTGAAGTAATGTCCGGAATTGACCGGTCGAATTCTTCCAGCGCTGCGGCAAATCCGGCAATGTCGTTCCGGTGGCCGTACTCCTGATCGAAATCTATTAAATTCGTAAATACAAGTCCGGATTCAAGAGAACCGAGTTCCCTGATAATGTTTTCGATCCCCTCGACATTTCCTTTTGTATGGATAACCCTGGCAATTCCCCGTCCTGCGAAAAGATTATCCACCTTCCCGATTGTTACGGTGGGGATCCCCGCATTCGCCAGATAATCGATGATCGTTAATACCGGCGGAGCGAGGGAGAAATCTTTTCTGTTTACAGTTCTTTTAAAGTTGCCCGGTTCACCGATAAACGGCCGTGCGATGACCCGGCTCACCGTATGCTCTCCTATCATGAGCTCGTTCCGAGCGATTTCGCACCACCTATATAGACGTTCGGGGGGGACGATTTGTTCATGGGCGGCGAGCTGAAAAACCGGATCAGCTGAGGTATAGAGGATCGGGTATCCGGTCTTAATATGAGCTGTTCCCAACCGTTCTATTATTTCCGTTCCGGATGCGGGAATATTTCCCAGCACACCGCCGCAGCCGGTGAGTTCAATAAAACCGGAGACGATTTCTTCCGGGAATCCGTCGGGATACACCGCGAACGGCTTCTCAGTTATCACACCGGCCAATTCCCAATGCCCGGTCGTGCTGTCCTTCCCTTTGCTGCGTTCGATCAACTTTCCATAGGCCGCCGCGGGTTTGGATTGCGGCGGTACGCCTGTTATCGGTACGATGTTACCGAGTCCGAATCTGCCGAGGTTCGGAAGATGTAATCCCCCCGTTGCTGTCGATATGTTGGTCAGAGTCGAACTACCCTCATCCCCGTACTTCGCGGCATCCGGGAGTTCTCCGGCGCCGACCCCGTCCATCACGATGAGGAAGAATCGTCTTGATTCCCTCAATTATAGATCTCTTTTTCGTTACATTTACAGACCCGCACCTGGCGTCGATTGAATTTGTACGATCCGCTTTTTTCGGAACGTTCCGAAGTAATCGATTGGATGTATGAATAATCGGAGCCGCACTTCGGACATGTAACGGACTTTTTATTCATTTTGTTCACTTTATCGGCGAACGAAGTACTTTTTGCCATTCTTGTATCTTCCCGTTAAGATTATAAATGAATTAATATACTCTCACTATGTTGCCGCCGCTATCGATTGCTTTCTGCAGCGCCGCCGCAGTGTGCTGCGTCAATTCGGCAAAATGCATTGAATCCGTGAGACCGCATACCCCGGAGCTCACTGCTACCGAAACGGATTTAGTATTAACCGAAAGAACCTGGGCTGCGAAGTTCTTTCTGAGTTTTTCCGCCCAGAGGTACCCGTCGTTTGCCGGCGTTTGGACGAGCACGACGCCGAATCGGTTATAATCGAGCCTTCCGACTAGGTCGTACGGCCGGACAGACTGTTTCAGAAACTGCGCAAAAGAGAAGATGGCGGTGTCGAGACCGTCTTTGCCGAATTTATCGATGAATCCCTGGATATTATCGATTGAAAACATCGCATAGGTAAGATCGGCTCCCGTATCGTCCGCACGGCGAATCTCCTCTTCGAGCCTGATGTCGAAATAATTCTTCCTTAAAAGACCCGATGTGTCATCGATAATGACATACTTGTCGATAACCTCCGACATATACAGAATTTCGAGAGCTGCAGCGGTGTTCTCCGTTAATCTGTACAAGACCTCGACGTCCCGTCTGGAATAAGCCGACCTGTCTCTGCGCTCGACGCTCACGGTACCGTAGCACTTATTCATTGAGCTGACGGGCATGATAAGAATCGACCCGGACGAATCGATCTTCTCTTCGGTATTATATCGGGGAATCGTAACCGCTGAAAGGTCGTCGACGATGATATGCGTGTTGCTCTGGAGTACTTTCTGGACCAGGCTGTCGCCCATATCGACAGTTTGATTCGGTAGGATATATCCTCCGCCCTGGGGAGTATCGACATGGTAGACGACCCACGTGTGCCGGTCGTCGTTGAACATTATCACGGCACAATAATCGTACCCGATCAGTTTTTTTACCTGGTCAGTTAACACCTTAATGATAGAACGGAGTTCCATGCGATCGCGCATCGATTCCTGCATCTTCCGTATGGAAGATAATAATTCGGAGTCGACCAGCAGGTCATATTTCTCGGTATGGCTTTTAATAAGCGCCGCAAGCAATTTCGTAAATTGACCGAGCAGCGACAAAGTTTCCGAACCGAAGGCATCCTCCGCCTTGCTGTCGATAGCGAGGACTCCCACGACCGGACGGTCGGCGTCGGTTCCGAGATAAAATACGGGAACGCCGATGAATGATTTGACGAACTCTACCTCCTGATAATAAGGAAGTATGTCCCGCTCCGCGCCCGGATTAATATGGGTGATAACCTCCGGTTTACCGTTCCGGGCGATCTGGCTCACAATATCGCTGTCGAGAGGAAGCTTTCTGACCGATTTTAAATAGTGACTGTCGCTTGCCCTCCCCTGAAAAATCAACTGACCTTTTTCGAAGTTCGTCCAGAAAAAGGCGACGGTATGCGCGATGAGAGCTTCTTTTATCGCTGCAAGTACCTTACCGAGCAGGAAATCGAATTCTGTCCGGGGCTCCGCGGAGGAAGGATATTCGTCGGTCTCCATAGAGAAAAGCTGGGAAAGATTTGCCTCGGCTGGCTTGCCGGGTACCTTGTTTATTTCAAGATCATCGATTGAATCGTATATCGTTTCATCGACGGGTTCTCTATCTTTCCGCGCAGACGCTCCTTTATTGGTTTTTATCGAGGTCTGCAAACGGCTCGCGATTGAAAAATATACATAGCCCCAGATGCCGATCGCGATAAAAAGAATTCCGATAATAATAACAGGTGAACCGGAGATCAGGGCGCCGATTAATAAAACAACCCCGAGAACAGAGAGGATCTTTTCTTTGACGTTCAGTGAGGTAATCAGATCTAACAAGGATTATTACCCGTTGCTCCCGTTATATATCCGGGTTTAGTAAGGATGTTTTGCTAAAATATAATAATTTAACTAAAAACTCGCCCTAAATCAAGGTATTTTAAATCCTACCCCCGTTTTCTCAAATTCTGAGGCCGATACTTCCTCGAAAACGTAAAAAAACCGTTTCCCGTAATATAACTCAGGAAACGGGCATTTATTAAAAAGGAGAGGTATCTTATCTGGTTATTTCGGCTAGCATATTCCCGGTAAAAAAGTATGATATCTCGATTTGGGCATTTTCGACCGAGTCGGAACCGTGGACGATGTTCTCACTTTTGTTGTCGGCGTAAAGTTTCCGAACGGTTCCTGATTCAGCTTCCGCCGGATCTGTGGCTCCGATGAGTTTTCTGAAATCGGCAACCGCATTTTCCTTCTCCAGAACCATCGGAACGCAGGGTCCCGAGCTCATAAAATCGGTCAAACTCTCGAAAAACGGTCTGCCGAGATGGACGGTATAAAAACCCTGCGCACCTTCTTTTGTAAGCCTGGTTATCTGCATTGCGATAATTGTGAACCCGCCCTCCTGTATATGTTTTATAACCGCACCGATCAAATTCTTCCTGACACAATCAGGTTTGAGGATTGCAAGCGTCCGTTCTACTGCCATGGAAAAATACTCCTGGGAAATTTAAATGGCTGATGTTATTTTGTGAAGATGGGCCGGGTCTATTTCCCGATACGTCTCGATGTCGCAGCCGATGGCTTTATCTTCCTGCCTTCGCTCTTTTTCTTTTTTGATCCGGTCGATTTGAGCAGCCCTTTTCGCACCATGACCCGCTTCACCGCCTCACCGATCAGAGCCGGACTTTCGACGACCGTAATCCCAGCTATTGTCATTGCCTGCATCTTCTCAGCGGCAGTGCCCTTTCCTCCCGCGATGATCGCACCGGCGTGCCCCATCCGTCTGCCGGGGGGCGCTGTCCTTCCTGCAATGAATCCGATCACCGGTTTTTTAACGTTGGCTTTGATGAACGCCGCTGCTTCTTCCTCGGCTGTCCCTCCGATTTCACCGATCATAACTATTGCATCGGTATCCGGGTCGTTATTGAATAATTCGACCGCGTCGCGGAATTGAGTACCGATGATCGGATCACCGCCGATGCCGATGCAAGTCGACTGGCCGATTCCGAGCTGTGTGAGCTGGTACACGGCTTCGTAGGTTAGCGTTCCGCTTCTGGAGACGAGTCCGACTCTTCCTTTCTTATGAATGAAGCCCGGCATGATCCCGATTTTTGCTTTCCCGGGCGAGATGATGCCCGGACAGTTCGGACCGATAAGCCGTGTGGAACCTGCCTCCAGTGCGGACTTCACTTTCATCATATCCCTGGTCGGAATGCCCTCGGTAATGCAAACGACGAGTGCAAGGCCCGCATCTATCGCCTCCAGGATCGCATCGGCTGCAAAGGAAGCAGGAACGAATATCACCGAAGCATTAGCACCGGTGGCTATTACTGCGTCGGAGACTGTATTGAAGACCGGTATTCCCTGGTGGAGCGTTCCTCCCTTGCCGGGCGTCACGCCGGCGACAACGTCGGTACCGTATTCCACTATCTGTTCCGTATGGAAGCTACCCTCGCCGCCGGTTATACCCTGAACGAGGAGTTTCGTTTTTTTATCGACTAAAATGCTCATAGGTGTACCCGTTTATATTTTCGGTGCAGTTTCGGTATTCAGACGATCATGGAATTATAAGTTGATTGCGTCTTCTCTCGGTACTGTAGCTATTTATCGATTACAGAGGAAGTTCCTGCAATTGCGACTCATCCGTCGTTCGACTGCTCGCTCTCCAATGAATATGCGATATTGAGAATCGTCTGTTCGTCGAACTGTTTCCCGATCAACTGAAGGCCAAGCGGGAGCCCGGCATCATCGGTGCCTGCCGGGATGGAAATTCCGGGCAGTCCCGCAAGGTTTGCCGATGTGGTAAAGATATCCGACAGATACATCTGCAGCGGGTCATCGGTTTTTTCGCCGAGCTCGAATGCGGTCGTCGGCGATGTCGGGGCCAGAATCGCATCGATATGGGAAAATGCTTTATCGAAATCCTCTTTTATCAGACGCCGGACCTTTTGTGCCTTAAGGTAATATGCATCGTAATATCCGGCGGATAGCACGTACGTTCCGAGCATGATGCGCCGCTTTACCTCGGCTCCGAATCCCTCGCTCCGCGTCCCCGAATAAAGCTGTTGCAAATCTTCTGCGGATTCCGTTCGATGTCCATACCTGACTCCGTCGAAGCGGGCCAGATTGGAGGAAGCCTCCGCGGTCGTCAATATATAGTAAGCGGCAATGGTATAGCCGGTATGCGGAAGCGATATCCCGGTAACCTCAGCGCCGGATGATCTCAAACGTTCCGAAATATATTGGAGTTTCTCCCGCAGCGCGGTGTCGAGGTCGTCTGTTATGTATTCATGCGGAATACCGATTCGCAGTCTCCGGATATCTTTCCGCAAACCGGAGGGATAGTCGGGGACAGCAGTCATAACCGATGTCGAATCGCGCGGATCATGACCCGAGATTACTTTTAAAACTCTGGCTATATCAGTGACCGACCTGCCAAACGGACCGATCTGATCGAAGGAGGAGGCGAATGCGATCAATCCGTAACGTGAAACCCTGCCGTACGTCGGCTTCATTCCGTAGACACCGCTAAACGCCGCGGGTTGTCTGATGGAACCGCCGGTATCGCTCCCCAGAGCGGTCATCGAGAGGCCCGCAGCAACCGCTGCCGCCGATCCTCCGCTCGATCCTCCGGGGACCTTTCCGGTATCCACCGGATTCCTGACAGGTCCGAACGCCGAATTCTCATTCGACGACCCCATCGCAAACTCGTCCATATTCGTCTTCCCGATAATAACGGCGTCCGCAGCCTCCAGTTTGCCGATCACGGTCGCATCAAAAAGTGAGCGGAAATTTTCGAGCATACGAGAACCGCACGTAACACGCTCACCCTCAACGCAGATATTGTCCTTGACGGCGACTATCATACCGGCGAGTTCGCCGGCGTTGCCCTCGGCCAGACGTTTATCGACTTCCCGGGCCTTTGTGAGCGCCCGCTCATCAAATACGGTCAGGAATGCATTGAGGTGCAGGTTCTGATTGATGCGTCTGATATACTCCGAGATGAGCTGCGAGACGGAGGGGTTGCCCCGGGCGATAGATTGCTGAAGAGAAGAGTAATCAGAGATATCGGCGGCCATTCACATCAGGAATTTTTCTTCGCATCGTTATTATCGTCGGAGGTAGTGTCTTCGAGCTTCTTCTTTTCCGTGTTTATGTCGTCCTGTATTTCACGGGCCGCTTTACGAAATTCGCGCAGGCCTTTTCCGAGGCCCTGGGCCAGCTCCGGTATTTTTCTCGCCCCGAAGAAAATAAGGATAACGAGCAGAATAAGTATTATTTCCGTTGCGCCTAAATTGCCGAACATAAGAGCTCTCCTCGCGTCTAAGACGCTGAAATGTAACTGTTCTTCTCCATCACGTACCGTACTATGGATTCAAATATCTTCTTTCCGTCCGTTCTGCCGAGCGTGGGGTCGGAAGCGCGTTCCGGATGAGGCATCATCCCCAGCACATTACCTTCAGTGTTCGTAATACCGGCTATATTATACACCGAGCCGTTCGGATTCGCGGATTCGTTGATCTCGCCTTCGTCGGTACAGTATTGAAACACAATTTGCCTATTTTTTTTCAACTCTGCAAGCCCTTCCTCGTTTATCATATAGTTGCCGTCGCCGTGCGCAATTGGCAGCTTAAGTACGTCGCCCGGCCTGCAGGCGGCCGTAAATCTGCCGATATTATCCGAAACGCGCACAAAGACATCCCTGCAAACGAATCGGAGCGAACTGTTCCGCATGAGAGCTCCGGGGAGTAGTCCGGCCTCGCAGAGCACCTGGAAGCCGTTGCAGATACCGAGTACCAACCCCCCATCGTGTGCAAACCTGACGACGTCCCTCACGATCGGAGAAAACCTCGCAATGGCTCCGCACCGGAGATAATCGCCGTAGGAGAATCCGCCCGGCAGGATGACAAGATCGGTCTCGCCCAGCGATTCGTCCTTATGCCAGACAAACCTGCTCTCGATCTGCAAAACGCTCCTCAATACATAGAGAGAGTCGTGATCGCAGTTCGAACCCGGAAAGACGACGACCGTTGCACGCATCCCTTCGATCATGGTTGCGCGGCCTCCGCATCGAATTCATACAAGCGATAGGTGTAATCCTCCATAACCGGATTCGCCAGAAGCTTTGCCGTTATCTGTTCGATCGATTCCCTCGCCTCGGCTTCGCTCCCTGCATCGACGGTCACCTCGATATGTTTGCCTGTTCTGACGCCCGAGACGGAAGCATAGCCCAGCTGGTGCAGGCTTTGTTCGATCGCTTTACCCTGCGGATCGAGAATCGAAGCGCGCAGGGTAACGGTAATGACTGCCTTGTACATATTTCTGATCACTCCTTAGTGAAGCATTATGCGTCCAGACTGGCGGCTTCCTCGCTATCGGCATCCTCGTCCCCGGTCTTTCGTATGAGATGAACGGTTTTAGCGACTGCATACTTAACCGGACCCGACAGGGCATAAAGTGCGAACACATAAAAAAGCGCTTTCCCTTTCGTCGCAAGAACCGCGACGAGCGCTACCGCCAGGATGATGAATTTCAACGGCGATTCGCGAATCGTTTTCAGGCTCGGTCTGGGGAGCGAGTCGTATCGGATCGTTGATACCATCAGCAGCGACGAAACAACGATGAGCGGCGCGAGAATATCCGAGACAAATCCGGTAATGCCCGAAGTCTCATCGTAAAATATCAGCACGTAGGTGACGACAAGCCCTGCTGCCGATGGAATGGGGAGTCCCTTGAAATAATTCTTGTCGAATCCCACGAGCTGTACATTAAACCTCGCCAATCTGATGCCGCCGAAGATCATCGGGAAGGCGCTCAACAATATGCCGATATTGTTCCATTCATGCAGAGCCAGGTTGTACACCAGAAACGACGGAGCGACACCGAATGAAACGATATCCGACAGCGAATCGAATTCCACGCCGAATTCGCTCGAGGAATTCGTGATACGTGCCATTACACCGTCGAGCGCATCGAACATCGCGGCAAGAATAATAAACCATGAAGCGAGTATAAAATTACCTTGCGATGATGTGAGTATCGACATGAAACCGCTGAACATGTTCAGCGTCGTGAACATGTTCGGTACGAATGCTCTTGTAATTTTCATCTGGATTCTTTGTCAGCCGAGCATGAATTCCGGTTCCCCGAACGACACACGCCGGCTTCTCAATCCGGCATAACCGCAATGACGGTCTCTCCGCCTACTACTTTCTCTCCTTCCCCGACCTTCACCGTAGCCCCCTGCGGCAGGATGATATCCATACGCGATCCGAATTTTATCATGCCGAATCGTTCTCCGGCTCTCAGATCGTCCCCCACCTTCAGGGGACATACGATTCGTCTCGCGATCGAGCCGACGATCTGCTTGAACAGGATTCGCTGTCCGTTCCTCTCTATTCCGATTTCGGTCCTCTCGTTTTTCTCCGATGCAGCATGATCGTATGCCACTATAAAATCCCCTTTTATATAGCGGAAATAGCCTACTTTACCGCTCCATGGCACACGGTTTACATGCACATTGAGGGGCGAAAGGAAAATGCTAAGCTGAACCGCAGGCACCCCGAGATAGTCAGCCTGCTCTAAGTTGCTGATCAGCACCAGTTTACCGTCGGCAGGCGAGAGAATGAGGTTCTCCCCCCGGGGAATCTTTCTTTCGGGATCGCGGAAAAAATAGAGGGTAAATAAGAGTAACAAGAGGCAGACGGCAATGAGCGGATATTTAATATAAGGCGAGTTTACGAAGAAAACAGCGATACCAAGCCCTGCGACGACAATACCGCTCACCACTCCAACCACGTCATATCCGTATTTGGTTATCAAAAAGTTCGTCTCCGTAAGTCCGGTCATCGATAATGTACTTAAACATTTCGCCGTATTATAAACCTTTAATAATAATAAAAGAGGGTCTGAAAATCAAATAACCCTGATCGTTCACATTTCAGCCGAGGTGCTTCCTTTTATTCAGATAATGAAAGAGGGCGGTATCGAAAGGCGTTGAGGTCTCAAGACAAACATAGTCGATTCGATTCTCGCGGCACTGGCGCTTATATGCGTCGAGAAAACGCGCCATCGCATCCTGGTATGCCCGCTTGATGTGATACGGCTGGGTGGTCATCTTCTCTTCGGTCTCCATATCCTTAAACACGGCGTCCCGGCCGAATGCAAAGTTCCGCTCGGCCGGGTCGAGTATCTGCATCACAATCACTTCATTATCGTTATACCGGAAATGCTTGAGAGCGCTCATAACGTCCGATGGATCGTCGAAGAGGTCGCTGAGCACGATGATGAGCCCTCTCCTCTTTATTCTCTCTGCCATTCGGTGGAGCGACGAGGCGGTACCGGTCCGCTTATTGCCGCTGAGTCCCGCGAGCGTCCTGAGGATCACTTTCAGATACGAGTGTGTCGATCGGGGAGGCAGGTATGTCCTGACAGTTTCGTCGAAAACCCCCAGTCCCACGGCGTCCCGTTGCTTCATCATCAGATAGGCAAGCGCCGCGGCTATCGAGGCCGCATAATCGAGTTTCGTGGGATTGGAACCGCTGCGAAATGCCATCGATCTGCTCGAGTCGACGACGAGGTACGCCTTCAGATTGGTCTCCTCTTCATACTGCTTTATGAAGTACCTATCCGTCCTGCCGTAAACCTTCCAGTCTATATGCTTGATCTCATCGCCGGGCATATACTGGCGATGCTCGGCAAATTCAACGCTGAAACCGTGATACGGACTACGATGCAAGCCGGCGATAAATCCCTCGACGACAAGCCGTGCGCGCAGCTCGAGATTCTCGATCCTCGAGATGA
The DNA here is from genome assembly GCA_964495085.1 of uncultured Ignavibacteriales bacterium. Lineage (GTDB taxonomy): Bacteria > Bacteroidota > Ignavibacteria > T3Sed10-11 > T3Sed10-11 > CAZBUK01. The sequence goes on along the minus strand of CAZBUK010000011.1, from coordinate 3,658 downwards.
TATCCGGCTGCAGATATGTCATATATGTCTGTTGCATATCGATCGGAAGCTGTTATAATCCCATATGCTGCTTTACGTACCGGGGAGGGGGCGAACCGAACGACAGCATAAGATCGTGCATCTCCCGCATGTCGACCCGGTCTCCATGTGCCTCCTGATACGCATCCCTGATACGGTTGATTTCGATATTCCCAATGTAGTACGTGGAAAGCTGCGTGGACGTCAGGCAGGCCCTCCGCCATTTTCCGACCGCTTCTCCCTCTTCCTGAAATCCTTCCTTCATCATAAGATCGATGGCTTCCTGTTCGGCCATTTCACCTGCGTGAATTTTCTGATCTATAATCGAGTTGATAATCAGTCTCAGGCGCATTTTCAGCTGCTGCATTCTCACCTCCGGACCGCCGTAACCGTGTTCGACCATTACCTGCTCGGCATACGTCGCCCATCCCTCGACGAAAACACCGCTCCAGAATATTGCACGAACCGGCGTAGGTGCCGAAAATCGGTTCGAATGCGCGAGCTGCAGGTAGTGACCCGGCATCGCCTCGTGAACCGTCAGGTTCTTGAGCATATAATCGTTATACTCGCGGAAGAAGGATTCCACCCGTTGCCTGTTCCAGTCAGTGGGAGGGGGAGAAATAGCGTAAAACGTTTCTCCTCCATCTTCGAGCGGCCCCGGCGAATCACAATACGCTATCGCTACGCCCCGCCTGAACTCCGGCATGACGATAATACGAATCGGATCGTCGGGAACGGTGACGAGCGCATGTTCACTGACGAAATGGGTGGTCTCATCCAGATCGCGTTTAGCCTGATCGACGATGGTATTCGCATCGGGACGATCTTGCGCCAGCCGATCGAGCACCGCTCTGATGACGAGTTTTTTATCGTTCAGTCTGCGCTGATCCCGGACGTTCGGGAAGTACCTCCTGTACAGCGGGAGTGCGGTCTCATACATCGTCTCCTGCGTTGCGACGAGATCCGCTTCTGCGAGTCGAAGTATCTCCTCCATGGGGATTTCAGAGGCGAGGGTATACCGGAGTTTGTTTCTGAACTTTTCTTCGCCGATCCTGAACTCTCCGGTCGATGCGGGGAGCAGCTCTTCCTGAAGCCACGCACCGTAAGCCTCCAGTGCTGCGACCGCATCGGCGCGTGCCTGCTCGAGCTCTTCGCGCATGTGCGGGGCATCCTCGATGAAGAGATCGAGATCCTGTCTGATCAGATTAATATTACCCCGGTTCTGTCCGATCGCCGTCTCGGTATGCACACGCGGCGGATTCCCGAGATTCTTCTTCGCTTCCGCGAGAATTCCGGGGACGGCTTCGAGCCTCGATTTGACATTTCGCAGGCGATCCTCAAGCGGCTCAAAATCGCGGGCGACGAGCGCATAGATTCCGTTTCCGATGTTATATCTCAACGGATTCCAGGAATATTCGCGCAACGCTTCAGCCTGATAGAGAGACGCCCGGATAACGTTCGTGAGAATCCCGATATCGACGCGGTTGACCGTGTTGAGGAGATCCGCATCGAGCGCGGTCAGCGAATCAAGATAAGCCCTGTTCACTTCGATGCTCCTGAGCACGGATGCTTCGCTGTAGTCATTCATCAGGTGATCGAATCTGTGATCGCCGAGCGAAGTCGCGTACTCCGGATTCACCCGCAGCATCGTTTCGATAAAATTATTCGCAAGCCGTTCGAACCGTTCGTCCTCGGACAGACGGGGGGTACAGGAGGTAAAAAGAAAAAGAAGTAATACCGTGAACGACAGTAATTTTTGCATAGAACATCGGTCCTTATATAAGAGTGTGGCAGTTGAGGTGAAGAGAACTCCGTCTATCGAGTATCACGCGGCAGCCATGCTGCATCCCGGTGTGGTAAAGGCTTCGTGAAGCGTCGTCTATACCGGTTGGATCATACGAACAGTGTCGCAGATGATCTCCCAGGCCTCCTGGACGTGGCGCTCGGTCACTTCGGTCTGAGCGATTACGAGCCGCAGCGCAAATCTCCCGTCGAGTTTTGTATGCGTCATGAACACTTTCCCGGAAGCATTCAGCATTTCCAGCAATTCCTGGTTGATCGTGTTCAATGTCTCAGGGTCGTCGATATCGGGCGGCTTGTACCTGAAACAAATGGCATTCAGGGCAACGGGTGCGAGCAACTCGAAATCGTTGGCGTTGTCGATGATATGTGCGAGGTCCTGCGCGAGCCGAATGTGATTTCTGATTTTTGCTTGTAATCCGTCGATACCGTACGATCTGATGACGAACCACAATTTCAACGAACGGAATCTTCTTCCGAGCTGTAATCCCCAGTCTCTGTAGTTTTTCACTCTTTCCTTCTCGTTCGTCCTCAGGTATTCGGGTAAAATTTCGAAGGTACGGATCAACGAATCCGTATCTCTGACAAAATATGCGGAACAGTCGAAATTCGTAAACATCCATTTGTGCGGATTGAAAACAAGAGAATCGACATGTTTCACCCCGTCGATCATCCAACGGTATTCGGGGAGGAGAAGTGCGGTACCTGCATATGCCGCGTCGGCATGCAACCAGAGTTTATACTTCGAACATATCTCTCCAATCTTCCTGAGCGGGTCGATAGCTGTGGAGCCTGTAGTACCGATAGCGGCGACCACGGCGAGCGGGGCGTAACCGTCCGTCATATCGTCTTCGATCTGATTATGCAGCTTACCCGGCATCATTGCATAGGTATGATCTACCGGAATTTTCCGGAGATTCTCCTTGCCGAGTCCGATAATCTTTACGGCCTTCTCTACGGATGAATGCGCCTCGCTGGAGCAATATACCGTGAAAGGTTTAAAGGAATAGAGTCCGTTCTCGTTCACGGCAAAACCCGTCTTCCGCTCTCTGGCGGTGAGAAGAGCGCAAACTGTGGCGGTCGATGCGGTATCCTGAATGACTCCGGTGAATTCCCGGGGAAGTCCTATCATGTGGCGGAGCCAATCCATCACACGCTCTTCAAGCTCGGTGGCTGCCGGAGAGGTCGCCCAGCTCATACACTGCGCTCCAATTGATGCGGTGAGCATTTCGGCGAGAACCGAAACCCTGCTGTTGTTCGCCGGAAAATAGCCGAAAAACCGGGGATGCTGCCAATGTGTTATACCCGGAAGTATCAGCGTAATAAAATCTCCGATAAGTTTTTCGAACGATTCCCCCTGCCTGGGAGGATCATCGGGCAGCATTGCTTTGATTTCTCCCGGCCCGACATCCGGCCCGACGGGATAGGATTCGACATTATCGAGGTAATCCGCGATCCAATCCACGAGCTCGTGTGCAGACTTCCGAAATTCCTTAGACTCCATACACTCCTCCGCATAAACGGGTAACGCTTCAATATATAAAAGAATTTCGGCAGATGCTAAAATATCCCGCCGCGACCGGACTCGACGCCGGATGAGCTCGTTTATAAATCAACGGCTGCATCGGAGAAAAAAACAATATCTCACAATGACAATCGAACATGAAGGGCGGGAATAATCGAGGCGAGAATGGGAAAGTAACACCGTGCCGGAATGATTCCCTGAGACTGAGAATTATGAAAGAATGACCGGTGAGTATTCAGTTCTCGCCGAAGAAGTCGTTATCATCCTTCGACTCCGCTCATCCTTCGACTCCGCTCATCCTTCGACTCCGCTCAT
>CAZBUK010000010.1:0-67222 GCA_964495085.1 uncultured Ignavibacteriales bacterium | reverse complement strand
CAAACGTACGGGCTACAAGGCCCTGAGCGGTCACCATAGAAAATGCCATTAGAAGAGAAGCCGCAGCAGTAATAGTCCCTTTGCCATAGATTTTTATGAAAAACATTCCAATTCCCCCAGCCGATGGATAAAGATTAGCCATCTTTACATATGTATAGGCGCTACAAGCGGCAATGATTGCCCCCCCAACATATGAGAGGGGAAACAAAGCTCCTGCCAATCCCGCGACCTGGCCTAACACGGCGAAAATGGCGGCTCCAAACATCACCCCCGTTCCCAATCCAACAGCTCCCCAAAGATTAATACTGTTTCTTTGGTAATTTTCATTTTCCATATAGAGGTCCTTCATATATCATTAATTTGTATTATCGCGATTCGCGATTTTGCCTAAATTTCAATTTAAATTAGTTGTGGACGCACGTGTTTTCACTAACATGACTTTTACAGTTATCGCAAACCCTTCCTGGAATCAGACAGACCCTTATAGGAAATTCTGGAAGCATGCCTGGAAGAATTTCGATTCAGCCCAGCTTTATAGTATGTACAACGTAACGGTCAATAACAGAAAGTCTCGAACCGGGTCTTCTTCTTGCTGGGGAAACTCTATCGTAGACCTCTAACCCCAAATTTTCATCCAACAAAAAGTGGTATTCACCGTTAACTTCTTGATAATATCGACAATGAAAGGAAATCTCACCAACTAATGTTTGAATGCTATGCTAATTCAAGTCCTTATGTTCCAATAAATCTTTAGCTCTATTTTCCATTATTGCAATTATCCCCCAAAAAATAATTCAGAACCAATTTATTGGAATAATAAATCACCATAACCCCAAAGGATCGTTCCTAAAACAACATTAATATGTGCAGCTTTCTCTAAGTATTGATGACTTTTCGAAGGATGAATTTCCTCAAGGTTTACTTGATTTCCTCTGGAATATTCTCTGAACTGATAAATATGATATTTTTCCCGTGTACTCAACAAATTATATTCAGCCATAACGGCAAATAATACCATTAAAGAACCAGATCTTGAAAATAAAAAACCACCCAGAACGGATTCAAAATAGAAGGAAATTAAGACAATCAACCAAGATATTACAAAAAATATAATCGGTTTGAGATTTTTTGTTTTATGCATATCAATACTCTAATTCTTTGAATGCTCAGCATTTTCGTTGTAATCAAGGTCATTTGATTCCGAACCTTCTAGACATTTGGTCTCGATTTGAATTGTTGAAAAATTAATCTTTTTATAGTTAATAGAACTTTTCGAGCAAATTATTGTTTTCTTTAAAATCTTCTACTTGAATATTAAGAATTCATCCGACCGAACGCTTCCATAATCGGCGTGTTGCGTAACAGATTGATTATTTAACGGACTTCACGGAGTGACCGCCGAACTCATTGCGCAAGGCGGCGATCACCTTCGCGCCGAAACTCTCATCCTGCCGCGACCGAAATCGCATCATGAGCGAGAGAGCCAGGACGGGAGCGGGAATATTCTTCTCAATAGATTCAAGCACCGTCCACCGCCCTTCGCCAGAGTCCTCCACATAGCCGCGAATCGAAGCGAGCGCCGGGTCTTTCACGAACGCACTTTCAGCCAATTCGAGCAACCACGAACGAACGACGCTGCCCTGATTCCACAAATGCGAAATCGCGCGCAAGTCGAGTGCGTCGAAGTCAGACGACTTGAGAAGCTCGAAGCCCTCGCCATATGCCGCAAGCATCCCGTACTCTATCCCATTGTGCACCATCTTGACGAAGTGCCCGGAACCGCTTGGACCTGTGTAAAGGTAGCCGTCGGGCGGTGCGAGCGTTTTGAAGGCAGGCTCCAAACGCTCGAAACTTGTGCGTTTGCCGCCGATCATCAGGCAGTAGCCGATCTCCAGCCCCCAGACGCCGCCGCTCGTCCCTTGATCGAGCAGATCGAGTCCGCTTTCTTTGAGTTGTACGGCATGCTTGATCGTGTCTTTATAAAAAGAGTTGCCTGACTCTACAATCACGTCGCCGCTCGTCAGAAGCGGTGCAAGTTGATTCAAGGTGTTCTCCGTCACCTCGCCCGCCGGCAGCGAAACCCAGATTGCGCGTGGAGCTTTCAGCCGTTCAACCAGTTCGCCAAGCGAGCGAGCGCCCACCGCGCCTTCCGCTTCGAGTTGTTCAACCGGTTCCGGGCTTCGGTTGCTGACGACGACTTCGTGCCCGCCTCGCAACAAGCGGCGCGCCATATTAGCTCCCATCCGTCCCAATCCAATTATTCCGTACTGCATTGCTTTAATCCTTTCTTTTAATTGCTTTAATTTATTCAATCGCCTCAAATGATCATTTGATTCATCGAACGCGGTAACTTAGCCCTCAACGCCCTTCACGCGAGACGAAATATTGCATGCACCACCATACGTTGCGCCAAATCGTCTGATGCGCCAAACAGCACCGACGTGCAACCTTCCATCACACACTCTGCTTTTGCTGCTGCGATTTGTGTTTGGTCGCCTGTCACTAAGTTGTTTGATTTTGTGCATCTCCTTTCGGCTTTTGCCGAGTCTGCCGCTCCGCCGAGTCATAACATCAGTAATCATCGAATGAATCTCTCAAAGCTGCCGTACCGTTGGCTGATTTTACCGCGCGGGAAACTGAGAATGATCACAAGCGCGCCGACGATCATGTCGTTCCACGTCGCGCTCCCCGTTGAGCCGCTCAGCAACCACGGCGCAACAATTACCAACGTACCGAACAAGATATTTATAAAACGCACTGTACGTCCGACTTCAGCCATCGCAATTATTGCGAAAGTAACGATTAACGCACCAAGTAGATGATCGCTGTCCGCCGAACTGCTCGACGATTGAAGCGTCCACGGAGCGAACATCAGCCACACACCCAGCGCCATGCTTATGAGCAAATTCCAATTACTGACAAACCAATTTTGAAAAATCTCGAACGGGTGCGACCATTCGAACGGCGTTAATTTGTCGTCTTTCTGACCTTCTACCGTGCCGCCATACCAGAACGTGCGCCAGAGGGGTTTACCTTCGCGCCGGGCTCGAATTAGAAATTGCAGCATTGCTACGACTTCATCGAGCGTGGCGGGAATCATCACCAACATTGCAATTCCAGCGAGCAGGCACAACGAACACCACACACCTACCGAAAGAGGCTGCAAAATAATCAACACGATACTCACCGTACCGACCGGCACGACGAGAATTCCGAAAAATGTGACCATCCAGGGCATCGTTCTCCAACGCGCCTTGTTACCCATAAAACCCATCAATATTTCCAGCATATAAGCAAATGCGCCGAGTCCCGCATCGGAAATCGGAAACATTTTCGAGACATCCGATTCGAGAACTCGCTGCGTACCGTCGTCAAAAAACGGGTCATAAACCGAACTGATGTGTCCAAGCTGATATGCTGCCATATAGCGCGAGGCGAGTAATCCGACGAACGCGAGGAGGATAATCGGAGCGCGTTGCAGCCACGACGAAGGATTGTACGACCAGCCGGGCGGAACCTCCGCGCCGTCCATCACCGACATATCCATTCCGGGCATCTTCGGCACAAGAACGGCGAAAGCAATGAGGAGTGCACCAACAAGCGTATCATTCAAATATGCAGTAGCGGTGGGCGACCAGAAAACCAGGGGTGCAAACAATAACCAGATGCCCACGAAACATACCGCCCACCGTGCATAAGCGTTCAATTTGCGCGAAGTAGATAGCAAGGAAAAAACGACAACGAGCAAACCACTCACGACATCGCTCCAAGTCATTTCTGCGCTTTGGTAGCCGAAAGTGAACGGGCTTGTAACAAGCCACGCGCCCAGAAGCAAATTGACAAAACTCGCCCAGAGCGATTCACGCCACATCAGTTCCGTGTGGTCGGCTCCGCCCACCCCGCTCATCGAACCGTGCGATATTGATTGCGATTGTTCAGCACCCGATTTGTCCTTCGTCATCTTGGCGTGTTCTTCCGTTGACATTTCCGACATACCGGTTTTATTGCTCTCTTGCGCCTCTTGTTTTTCCCGATTGGGCGATGATTGTTCGCCGTATTGTTCGTGTTTGTTATTCATTGCTCGTTTCCTTCTTGCGATTTATTTTTCACCGTTTCCTTCATTTCAACGAGCTGCGACGGCAATTTCAGATTGTTTTCCCGATACCAGTTGACTGGGTCGGCTTTGAGCGCGGCAATCATTTTTGGAATCGTCCCACGCAAACTTCGTTTCGGCTCCCAATCGAGCAGCTTGCGGGCACGTGTAATGTCCAGTGCGTAATGGTCGTCGGCGTAATCAATCATCCAAGGCTTGATAAACGGTTCTTTCACAAACGGCGTAATATCTTGAAACCACGCGCCCATTTTTGCTAATGCCTTCGGTATCTGTGTTGTTTCCCATTCCTCTCCGTGAATCAACCGACCAAAAGTATGCTGTAATTCACTGTATGTGAGCGGTTCGGGTTCGCCGACGATAAGCGGCAAAATCGGGGGTAGCTCTTTGCGGCGTTTGACGAGCCGCGTGAAAATATCAACCAAATCATCCAGATGCAAAAACGATTGTCCATGTGCCACGTCGCCGGGAAAGACACGACTAGTCAGCCATCGTTCATAAATGCGCTGAATCTGATGGGCGAGCGGAATCGAGTGGCAGATGTCGTCATACACACCGGATATACGAAGAAATACGGCGGGAATATCGCCGCGCTCATCGCGAATAAGCTGCTCGGTACGAACTTTCGATTCCGGGTATGCCCAAGCCGCTTTAATCGGCGAATCTTCGTTTATAAACTCACCCGGTTCAACTGGCTCGTGAACGAGCATCGTGCTGGAAAAAATAAACTGCTCGACCTTAAAAGAAAGTTCGCGCAAGCTGTGCAGTAGATGTCTCGTTCCGCGCACGGTTATTTCGTTATATTTCTCGCTTGACTCACCGGAAAAATCATAGTAAGCGGCAAGATGAATTACCGACGCGACGTGTGTTCCGTGGTGTTCGCGGATCATATATAGTCCTTGCTGCATGCTCTCGTCCGACGTGATGTCAACGGCTACGGCGGTGCAGCCTGGCGGCGGGGGATTACGTGCCTTGCGGTCGAAACCAACCACATCCTCAAATCGTCCGACAAACTGCCGCATAACGGCATCGCCAATCGTTCCGTTGGAGCCCGTAACAATGACAATCCCACTTTCCGTTTTGTTACTAGCTTTTATATTCATAGCTATTCTTTCCTGATTGTTATTTATGAAAGAATACATGTTCATTGACTTGATTGCGTAATATTTATTTCAAAGAATTGTGTAAAATTTTAGGTATCAAAATGGGTCATATTTGTAGAATTTCTCCTGATACCTAACCGGTCCGATTTTTCACATCCCGGTCGATAGTGGAGGCATATATATTAAGATGTTCGATGTCTGCACCACATACAATCGCAGTCTTCGTGCATACAATTTTTGTCGATTAATCTTGTTCTGTATTGTATACGTGCGAGGAGGTATAAAATATTCTTTTTCCAATTTAATCTATGCTATTTAAGTAGGTTTTGATGCGGTCGTTTCGAGTTTAGATTTCCATCGAAAATCGACTCCGGCATCTATCGCTTGCCGTTTCAATCCTTGATCCAACGAACCGTAATTGGTGCCCCACTCTACAAGATAAAAATGCGGCTTTGAACTATTAACGGTTACTTTCTTTAATGACGGACCATAATATTCTGCCGAGTATGGTTCACAAGAAAATTGACTGAAACTCCCATCGAACGTAGAAATTCGGGAACATCTTCATCAGCCGTCCAATTTTCCAATCCCTGAAAATCACCGTTAAATCTCATCCTGGCATCCTGATTTTTTTCGTGCACTATTACGCGCAAACCGGCACGTTTAAGATTAATTGCTGCGGTAAGACCCGATGGACCCGCGCCTTCGATGTGGATCTGTTTGTTGTTCAAAGTTTCTTATTCTTTCATTACAATTATTTCATTGCCTCTGATGCTTATATTATACAGTTCCAACGGTAGTGGCGGTGGACCGGCGATGTTTTTTCCATTTAGATCAAAATGTCCATTGTGACATGCACACCATATGTGTTGATAATCTTCACGGTATTGTACAATACAAGCTAAGTGTGTGCATATAGCAGAGAATGCTCTTACTTCACCTTCTGGTGTTTTAATTACAATAACGGGCTTCGTTCCGAATCTGACTACTTTCCCGCTGTTTGCTGCCAACTCATCAGTATATCCTGCGGTAACAGACCTCGGACCTGCATGCGAAATTTTCGGAGGAAATAAATAGCGTATCATCGGATACAATACCGATGCCGAAACAGTTGTTAGACTACCCCACAACAAAATGTTTAAAAATGGACGCCGATTTTTAAATTTAGAATTTTCTATTTTTTCCATTTTATTAATAAACTCTAGTTATGAATTTACATATTATTGTTATTTGGTGTAGGGGCGTTCAACCCACCATAACAGTTAATTCATATTATGAGCGGTGCAGATTGTGAAACGAACGCCGCTACGATTAGCCGGAAATCAATGCTGATGTTTCAATTCATCGCCGTTGTTTTTTACATATTTCTCAGGTTCTTTTTCAAATATATCCTGACAGGACGGGGAGCAGAAGTAAACTATTTTGCCTTTATACTCTGTCGATGATGCAGCAGCTTTTTCATTAAATTTCATTCCGCACACTGGGTCCTGTACCATAACTCCGTCTCCTTAATTAAATGTTTGAGTATATTTACGTTATTTTTGTAATATTTCTGCTCCTTCTTCTCCCGTCCGAATTTTCACAGCGCGTTCAACGGGGGAGACCAAGACAATTCCGTCGCCCGATTTATGTGTTCTACCTCCCTCAATAAATGCATTGATAGCTTGATCAACCTGTTTGTCATTACACACCAGTTCTATTTTTACGACCTTCGAATATTTCTCCACATATTCAAAAGAATATTTTGCTTTTTTGGGATCGGCAAATCCGCCTAACCCCGAAACGTTGACAATTGTCATGCAGCAGAATCCCTCTTGCTCCAACTTCCTTACAACATTGTCAACTCTTTCGGCACGAACATAAGCTTTAATTTCTTTCATTTTTATTTTCCTTTCCGTTGTTGGTATTTTACCGTCACTTAAAATTTTAGTATTCTACTGCTTACCCAGCCAGATAAAAGTCCTACAAGCGCTCCATCAATAAACGCAAATAAAATACCTCTCATCGGACTCATAGTCTCATTATGAACAGCCAAAATTACTGCAACAAAGAATGGAAAATCTTCATCGAACATACGCCACATACTATGAATCGATCCGAATACTGCAAAAACAATTCCCCTGAGAATTCCAATAAAGAGCCTGGAGAACAATGGTATTTTCCTTGCAAACACTTGAATGCTCATGGTTTAATATAAAAATATAGGGTGCGGCGCCGAAAATGAGCGCGCCGCACCTTTGTTGGCGATCAATGATGCTTCTCATGGCTGTGGTCTTCCTTTTTACTTTCTTTGTCGCAGCAGCTCATTTTTTCATGTTTCATCATTGCGCCGTGCTGATGATCACCATCCATCATCTTCTCGCACATCTCCATCATTGCCTCACCGTCTCCCTGCATTTTTGCATGCATCCTGAGCATCATCTTCATCCGCAAATTACCGTTTTCGGCAATATGCTCCATGATTGTCTCTGCCATTGCCGGATCGTTCATCATTTCCATTATATGCTGACGCTGCTGATCGTCAGCGGAATGTTTATGTTCTTCCTGCGGCATCAATGCAATAAACAAGAAGACTATTGCACCGGCGATGAGTGTTACTATTATGCGTTTCATGATACTACCTCCTTATTTTTGGTTTGCATGTTCTTGTGGTTTAGGTTCCGTTTCTTAATTAAAGGTATAAACATTGGGGTTTGTGTGCGGTACTCAATAAATTCGTCTCCGAATTTTTCGAAAAGCGCTTTATCCTCCCATAGAGCAAGCCGGTAGTAGAGGAGCGACAACAACGGAAACATCCCGGCGGTAATCAGTGTTGGCCATTGAATTAATAACCCTATCGCAATGAGGAAGATACCCGAGTATTGCGGGTGACGAATATGTGTATATACTCCCTCTGTTACAAAGGTATTTTCATCCGCTTTATAAATAAGCATCCATCCTTCATATATAAGCCAGATTCCAAATAAAATTATTCCGTTTGTGATTATATGGAGAATAGTCATTGCGATGCCCGATTGAGATAATCCTAAAAAAAACAGTACGAAATGCCCGCTTGCGTGGGAAAATGGATTATGAACGGGATAGTTTGTACCTAACCAGCTTGTGAGTAAATATATCGTAAATGGAAAACCGTACATATCGGTGAACAAGGCAGCAACAAACCCTATAAACGCGCCCATTGCCCTCCATTCGAATCTTCTACGAGGTTTCATAAAACTCAGCACGATGAAAAGAATAATCAGTGCGCTAAAAAAACACAGTTGTCCAAAATCCATACGCATAACTTCCTGCTTCAGCGCCGTGCATGATGGTTCCCTCCTAGTTTGTTTTCTTTTTTAATGTGGTATTGTAAAGTGCCGCGATACATGCGCCAACAAGCCACGCGATAATAAACGTTTGTACTATCCCCAATCCCGCTTCCCACCAGGGGATATCCATCCGAATAATCGGAGCGCTGTCGAGTCCATGCAGCAATGTATTAAAGAAGGTAATACTCCCTTCTTTACCGACGGTGAACATTACAATCATACAGCCGAGATATAGAAGCGCACCGGTAATTCCGAAAGCCAATCCGAACCGTTTAATGTCTATGGTGTTCATAATCATTACCTTCCTGTGATTTGTAGTAGTGTTGATGATCATCTTTCTTTAAATAACGCCCATGCATAAATATATGAACCATGAACATGGCTACTATAAATAATAGCAGCGAAGCAATACCGCTTAAGCCGAGAGCGGGAGCAAAGAATATGAGCAGCAGCGGTATTGCGCAACCGATTATCATCCATCTGGTGTGTTTATCCATTGTTGTGCCTTTTGCTGTTTTGTATTTAGCGGATCGAATATCTCTATTAAGTGATCGGATAAATTTCCATTATTTCCGATCTTGTGAATAATTGATCGTACTACTTCTGTTTTCTCATCCGTGCAGAAAAATTCAAGCCGGGATATTTACGACATCGGCTTAAAACGTTGATGAATTGAGATATCGTCTATACCTATTTTCCGCAGTTCATCAACAACCCAATGGACGCGGACGGTATTGATGTACGCGACTACGATTTTCATATACTTTTCTCCGTATTTACATTTGCGACGATCTTTTTCATCTCAATCGCCTCCTAATAAGTGGATTAATTCAAGCATTCTGATATGTATTTTGCATAGCAGAATACTTTTACTTTATTTTAAAGAAAGATTTTAATGAAACGAGTGGTTACTGCGGTATTTATTAGAGCAGAAATGCTTCGTTCAGGATGTGGAGTTTGGTAGGTTTAGCGTTATATACACGTTGCGTGATGTTAAGAAAAGAAACAAAGTTGGCACTGTGGGTATCACTAATTAGTAGTGGAAAAAACGATAAGGAAAAATCATCTATCCGATTTGTTTTTGTATCTCTTTCAACTATAAAAAAGTCGAGGGGTTTACTATCTAACCTATTATTGAAGCAGCAGGTTATACTCGCAATCCCAACTTCATCGGTAGGGTGGGGAGGTGATGGCGCGTCATTGTGTATATTTTCGCAGCAATGAGATGTATTATTACATACAGTCTCAATGTAGCAAATGTGGGAGATTGTTGTCATCCCCATTGATGCTACAAGAAAGAGAACAATGACAATCATTGAAATCTTTTTAAATACTTCAATTCGTAGGCGTATCATGATAATCTCCTTAAAAAGGTGAACATAGAGATAGTATCATTGGTTCTTATTACTTCTTATATATATACTTTAAAGTAAGTCTTTTTTCTTTTCTTCAAATTCCTCTTTCGATATTTCACCTCGTGTATTCCTCTTTTTAAGAATATCGAGAGCGGATTCTTCCGTATGAGATGCCGGCGGTCTGTTCTGGGTCACGAGCCATCGCACAAGTTCGACGATTCCTACAATAATAAGCGCCCAGAAAAGCGTCATAAAAATCCATCCAAACCACATACCGTCTCCGAACGGATGCATTGTATTTTCACCTCCTTAGATCATTGTGAGGGACTTGCCATTCACGTCCAGTTTGAAGAATAGAGTATATCTTCTATATTTTACAACAATTTAACTAAACGTGCCTGCACGCCGAAGTGCGGCGTTACGGTAGACAGGCGTGACAGGCAAGTTTATCTATGCTTTTTCAATTGATTCTTTCAACAGTTCCCGCACTTCGTTCGCGATTTTTTCCAGTTCTGGATTATTGATCGCCTTCATCGATTCAACCGGGTCAATGACAGCAATCTCGGTTTTACCATCGGGTGTTTCTTGTACAATTACATTGCACGGAAGCATCGTACCAACTTTATTTTCCATTTGCAACGCCTTATGTGCAAACTGGGGATTGCAGGCGCCGAGAATTTTATATTTTCGGAAATCAACATCGAGTTTCTTTTTTAAAGTCTCTTTAACATCGATTTCTGTGAGGATACCGAATTTTCTTACTTTAAGTGCATTCGTTATCCGTTCGATCGCTTTATCAAATGGATCGTCTACAATACGTGAAAAATAATAACTCATGAATATTTCTCCTATAATGTATGTCAGCTAATAACTAAAGTTAGACCAACGTGCCCGTCACGCTGATGATAAAAATAAAGTGAAAATCTGTAAATTATTTACTGCATTCAATACTGGATGTGACGTTCCCGTTCTATTATAACGCTACTGTAATTCCACCCGACAAACCAACATCAGGTGAAGTTTCGGTTAGACTATAAGATCCGATAAGTGAATATAGTAAAGAATTGCTCATTCTGATATTCAATCCGAGTGATAATTGCTGAGGTGGATCGTACTCGGATAATATTTTCGAGTATCCTTGATAATATGGTAAGCCTGAATACCGTCCGTTATGAAAATTACGTCCTATACCAACACTATATACAATCGGATCGCGATATGTAAAATCTTCTGTATCTCTTAATGCAATATATCTGATAGCAGTAAATACTGCAAAGTGTCCATGTCTTTTTCGCAGTGACATTTCTTAGATACCCTTACTTTTCGAGGTTGTAATGATGCGTTTGCTGACCATATGTCCCTATATTGTTTGAGGAGCCCTTAGTCAAGAACTCTACCAGTTGAGCGCTCGTGGCGTTACCGATCAAGTATCGTTCGCCCTTTTCGATTGCTGGAACTGATCGGGGACCTTTGCTTCTAATATGACCCAGCCGGAATGTGATATCCACCTCCTCTAGCTCAAATCCCATCCTGTATTGCAGCTCGATAAGACGTTGTTTCACAATTGAGCAGAAAGGGCAAAAGTTCGCAGTATATAAGGTAACCCGTGAGATTGTTTTTGTCTCAGGTGTATTCTCGACCATCACATCCTCGACCGAACCGTACCCAAGCAATCGGGATATATGGGGAAACACCTTTATGTAGAGTATTTGAGCGATCACTCCAACGAGTAGTACTATGATACCGAACCACCACCGCTGGAGTAATCCTATACCGATAGCTAAAGCCGGTATACTTATCCAGGTAAGCCACACATTCCAGAGGTAACATTGTTGTTTCATAGAATTTATAAGTTAATTCTCATCGATGCTTTTATGATAGTCGACTGATAATTTCGTTGGTGCAACTCTCTTGTTTTATTATTTCCAATCATTTAGCTCTTCCATCCGTTTTACCATTTCCTCGAACTGCTCCATCATAGTGTTCATTGGCTGGTGCATCTTTTCCATATTCTTACGCATGTTCTTAGTGTATCCGAAGTATTATTTTTCACACCTTGCCACCTTTTCCATTATGGTATAATCAGTACCGAATTTACATATAGAGTCGCAGTATGTGCACAAGTCGGAGAATAAAATATATGATATTTTGGAATTTATTTTTGCTGCGATAGATGGTCTTTTCAATTGTGCAATTATTTCCTTCTCTCTTTTTTCGGGAGCAACCAGGTAGAGCATTATCTCTCCTGATGTTGGGAAAGTAAGTGCTAGGTCAGTCAAGCGCAAGATTCCGGAATAAATCGATGTGCTTTTTTCTACCTCATAGGCACATACAATTTTATTGGTTCCTCTTTTAAGCCAGAGTACATCAATAAGATTAACGGTTTTGTTCACATCATCATCAATATCCAGGTCGGGGAGTTTGGGCAAGGAGGTAAATGAGAATTTTTCACCGTCATATGATTTTGTCCGATCATTGGAAGCCGCAATAACATCATAGCCAAGAGACTTTCCGATCTTCATTAGTAAATATTGAATCTTCGTATGCATGTTCTCTTCTTCCAACTCATTCTGTACTTCCTGGTGTCTTTTCTTGAGCAGTTTCTCCCTCTTTTTGTGCTCCTTTTCCATTACAATCTGGATATTTTCATCTACAACTATTTTTCCTACACCTACATCGAATAGCAATCCCGAAATTGCTCCCAGATCCTTTGATAACACATTCTTGCATTCATCATTTACTCGCAAAATCGTATCTCGCATTTCCAAATAACTATTCCAGGAACCCAGTTTTTTCTTTTCTTTAAACAACAGGTTAAATCCGTTCACCATAGCTGTGTTACATGGTGGAATAATTGTCGGATGTAAAAAGTACAGAATGTTTGCCACCGCCGGACCCAATCCTTTGATATTGCACTGCGATAGCTTAATGATTTCTTTAATAACATGATTCCTGTTCTTTGCTTTGAGACACGTATCAAGGAATTGACCAAAAATATGCTTATTGGTATTATTCTCGTAAATATCCGGGATTCTGAGCTTCGGTTTCCAGTAAAAAGGATGAGCGGCTCCTTCGAAAACCTGTTGTTGCTCGGTTATTGCCGTGAGTACGATTTCCAACGAAGATCCTTTGAAATCGGTAGGAAAGACTCCACCCTTAATGTCCGTTATAACTTCTTCAATCCCCCTACGAATAGCTCCAAAAGCTTTTAATCTTTCCTCATTGTTAATAAACCATGTGTTATATACGCTTTCCGGGTCGTCTTTATAACCCTGTATGATAGAATGAATTATTTTACGATCAATCATTTTAATTCCTTGAGTTACAGAGCAATCATAACTTATTAAATCATTTAAAAATCCACCATCCCTGCATCACGATCATCATCACTGCCATCGCCGTACCGCCGATTATAGCGGTGGTTGTGAGGTTTATCCCTCTTGTTCTTCTCCCATGATGTCCATCGTGCTGATGTGATGGCTGGAGTGTGAATTCAAAAATTGATGCTCCCTCATCTTCATTCGATAACTCAAGAAGCAAAAGAGTATCCCTTTTTCGGTTTACCACTTCACTCATAACCACAGTGTAAACACCTATCTTTGATTGATCGGGAAGCAACGGCGTTTCACGATCAATCAAATCATCAATTAACCATCCTTTAATACTTTCGACCGGATTATTAGTTCGTGCTTGTATCACAGAAAAGGTGAGCAATATATACCCATTCATTTCCGGATGAATGGTAATATCCACATGATAGCGCTCATCCATAACATGAATAATGAGAGGTTTTTCTACTCTATCTTGCTGATGCATTCCAGACATTCCGGGCATACTTTGGTGCATCATAC
This sequence comes from uncultured Ignavibacteriales bacterium, assembly GCA_964495085.1. GTDB lineage: Bacteria > Bacteroidota > Ignavibacteria > T3Sed10-11 > T3Sed10-11 > CAZBUK01. Next base: position 53,494 of record CAZBUK010000010.1, on the reverse strand, counting down.
AGGAGGGAAAAAGAAACAGTGTGGGGAAGACAAAGATTAAATATTTTCTCATCATTTCATTCCTTATCAATGGATTTGTCTTTGTTTAGAGGGGCATTTCACAGTCCCGTATGAACAAAACACACAACAATCCCCCGGTTTTAGTTTTAGGACTTCTTTGCAATCTGTACATTGATAGAAATACTGACATGCATCAGGTGGCATTTCTTCTTCTTTTTTATAACCACATTTTGGACAGGTAAGGACGGATCTTATTGTTATGATATTCATTTAATTTACCAGGTAATCTTTCTGATATTCCGGTTTTAAATACCCGTATCGTTGTATCATTGCCGCAATTACTTCGTCATTTGACTTTCCTTGATTAAATTGCTGCTGAATAAACGTTTTTGCCTCGACCGCTCCGTTATGCATATCGCAGGAACAGGTCTCCAGAGCCATTTCGCCGCATCCGCCGCAGGGACAGATGAATTTTTCGGCAACATCATACACAGCGCCGGTAAAATTCGCAGTTGCATTTGAATCATGTTGATGTTCAATTCCGGCCTGTCGTTGTGCAGGTCTCTCGATAAATAGCAGGGCAATGATGACGATTGCCAAACCGAGTCCGAAAAGAAGATAGATATTTGCAATATAGGGCTTCGGCGATTTTTGTGTTTTTCTTTTCTCTAGTTTTCTTGCGTGTAATTTTTCTCCGCACAGGCGGCAGAATTTTTCGTCGGCGTGATAGGTTATTTTACATTGTTTGCAGTACATTTTGATTTCTCCTTTAAGAGTAATATGATGCCGGAGTTGCCCCTTGTAGGGCGAAATGACATTTGGCCCTACATCTTTGTTTGTCAAAAACGGGCGCTAATGCCCAACACGGGAAGAAACGGAAACACTATCATAAAATCCCGCGAGGAATAGGTCTCATCCCACATATAGTGTGCAATGTTATTCTGATTGTATGTATTAAGAAACTCGATATATACATCCATTGTATAGTTCTCAAATTTAAATTTACGTGTCGCTCTTAGGTCGAGTCTATGATATGCCGGGTATCGCCCCGAATTGTGTTCCCCAGGTATCGGGACCCATCGTTCAAGAATAGCATCATAGAAGGGGGACTCTACACCTGTGAACGGTCTTCCGCTGCCGTACCGGAACCGTATCCATACCTGCCAATGCTCGGCGAACAGATAGTTTGTTACAAGACTTAGTAAATGCGGACGATCGAAATCAAACGGGTGAAGCGCCGGACCGATTCCTTCTTTTCTTTTTGAAATGGAATATGTATATGATATCCAGCCGTAGAACGTCCGGGAGGGCTGCATCTGAATAAAAAATTCCGCGCCGCGTGAATATCCGTATCCCTCATTGGAAAGCATTCCATTTGCATCAATGAGTATGAGCTGTGTCAAGTTTTTATTATAAAATTCAAGACTCACGGCAATTTCATTTCCGACCTGATGACGTACACCGATACCATAATTTTCCGCTCTTGCCGATCGAGTATCATTATAGATATCAAGCATAAACGCACGCGGTGATTGGTAATACAGACCGTACTCGGCAGATACGCTCATGTGGTCGTTCCATGTGTATGCTAACTGAAGACGCGGAGCAACGGTATTCTCAGTACTCTTTGCAATGTAATCGTAATGGATTCCTGTACTAACAGTGAACTTGGGATTTATTTTCCGACGATTATCTATGTACAGCGACAGTTTAAATAGTGAACCGGTACCCTTCCATGCCATCTCATCTCATCTACTCCCATATTGAGGGCGAGTTCGAGCGGGATATAGGATTCGTTGTTTTCTCTTTCGGATACGAGCCACCCGCCTATATGGAGTTCATTGGAAGGGGAGAGGAAGGTGAAGTTTTGTTTAATATTGAATTCCGTAACCGAACTGCTATCAAATGCATTTTGAGGATACGTTGATGAATATTTTATATCATTCAATGAAATAACAAGATCGGAGAGAATATTCTGTGTCACTATCGAGCGCAGACGGCCTCCTATCACATAATTTTTACTTCCCCAATTATAATCACCGGTAAGCTGTGGAGTTCTGTCAAAATATCCGTAAAATTTTTCTCTTGAAAACAGACCGGATATTGTGAGCCGGTGATTATCGGAAAGAATAAAATCGAATCTGGAATTAATGTCGTAAAAATATGGTAAGATATCATAATCCCCTGCAAGGTCTGTATATTTTATTGCAAGGTCGAAATAGCTCCTTCGAAAAGAGAGCAGCGCTGCGCCGTTTGCAAAGGGGAGCGGTAATTCCAATACGCCGCTTGCATCGGACATACTGAGCGATGCTTCTCCCTGAAATAGTTCGAAATTTCCTGTACGGTTTTCGATAACGAGAACAGAGGAGAGGCGGTCGCCATACCGTGCTGGAAAACCTCCGGAATAGAATTCAACATTTTCAACAAGACGTGAGTTAAAGATACTCCAATAACCGCCGCCGATCATATCGAAATGATACGGATTGCGGATGGTGATACCGTCATACACTATGAGATTTTCTTCCGGACTTCCACCGCGCACATACAATTTTGAATTATCGGCATCAGAAGAGATACCCGGAAGTGTTTGTATGACCCAGAAAATATCCTGCGCAGATCCCGGTGCGCCGGCTATCATCTCACGGTTGAGCCGGGCTGAAATACCCGTTGCATCGTATCGTTCCGGTTTCGGCGTAACAAGAATTTCCTGTATTTCGATGGCGGCTTCGGTTAAAGTGACTTTTAATTGATTTTCACCAGGTTGGATATAATAATCCGATATAAATATTTCTTCATAACCGATCATCGAAAATCTCACCGTGTATATACCGGCAGGTATATTCTGGATCGTATATCTACCGAGTGAATCTGTTGCTGCCCCTTGTGTGGTCCCAAAAAGCAATACATTCACACCGTGAAGCGGTAAACCAGACGTTGAATCGGTTACCGTTCCTTTGAGTATACCTGTTTGACTCTGTAAAAGGAGCGGGATAAGAATTAAAACTGATGTAAGAATAATGGTTTTCACTTTTGTGATTCTTTTTACCATCTTCTTCGCCAGCTATTGAGTTCTGCAGTAGCAATCAAAACTTCCCCACCGGATACTGTACTTGTTACCGGGTATGGGAAATATTTTGGGCAGCTTCCAAATGCCTGCATTGAGTTCATATCCCACTCGCCGGTACAATTGCTGCAGTGTAAATGATTATCCACAATCGTGTAGTTAGATTCCCCGCACGGTTCGGTTATACCGATTGCTGTGACCAATCGCCCCTTGGGAGAGATATATGCGATGACCGGTAATTGCGTTGTCGGGGCGTCGTACCATGCGCGGGTAAATTTGTTTTGTTTAATTTCATCTAAGGAAAGTATAAAATACCCTTCACGCTGTGTTGCCTGAATTTCCGTCATTCCACGCGATTGATTTGTGTAATGTACCGGTTCGCTAATTACCGGCTGCCGCGCAACGACACTGTGTTCTTCGTAAGTTATGAACTGGAACACAAGCAGAAAAAGAATTCCGAGTAGAACGGTAAACAGACCGATGGTTATCTTTTTTCCAAGGGGGCGTTGAGCGCCCGACCCCGTTATCATTGTTTGATTTTTATTGACATTGTGGGTCGAAATGTAATTTCGACCCACAATGTTACCGCACTGAGAACAGAACCGTGCGTGCGGTTTTAGCGGTTTACCGCATTGAGTGCAATATTGTGTTGACATGGTTAACTCCGTTTATTTTTTATGGAACACTGATTGCACATCTAGAGAGATGTAGTCCACCTTCAAGGTGGACTACATTTCCGATCATTTATTTTATAAACTTCTTCCCATCCTCACTCAGGTTCGCCGCATACTTTTCCAGCTCTTGAGCGAATTTGTCAATACATCCCGGACAGCAGAAACCGTAATACTTCTCATTATATTCAACAGTTGCGCTATTCGGATTGACTTTGCCGCCCATAACCGGACAGACTTCATTCCATGGTTCATTTTTGTGTTCCGTATGGAGAGCATGACCCGCGCAGCATTGACCTCCTTGTTGAACTGTCTGCGGTTGCCCGACGTGATTCGTATTTGAATTATTCGTTAATGCAGCGCCGAGAAATATAGCTCCGGCGATTGTTACAACGATGGGGATATAGAATGCATTTATTTTTGACATTATTTTATCTCCTTTATTTTGTATTTGATTAATGATATAGTCCGTCTCCGAGGTGGACTATATCTCGGTACAATTACCCTTTCCAAAACGCTTCTTTCCGGAGCGCTTGTGCCTGCCAGATCAAATATATGGCAGGAATGATAAGCAACGTCAGTATCGCCGATGTGACGAGTCCCCCGATCATCGGGGCTGCGATGCGCTGCATTGCCGCTGCTCCGACGCCGACGGTAAACATAATGGGCAAGAGGGCAATGATGTCGGTGATAACCGTCATGAGTTTCGGACGCAAGCGTTGTACGGCTCCATCGATGATGGCTTCCTTGAGGTCAGCGAGGTTGGTCATTTCTCCCGCTTCGATACGACTCTTAATCGCCTGGTCTATATAAATTATCACTATTACGGCATTCTCCGTAGCAACCCCCGCCATTGCAATGATTCCTACCCAAACCGCGATGCTCATATTATATCCGAGCAGCCATAGCAGCATGAAGGAACCGACGACTGCAAACGGCACCGATAAAAGCACAATAATCGTGCGGGATATGGATTTGAAATTCACGTATAGCAGGAAGAAGATGATTGCAAGCGCAAGCGGAACAAGCATTTGCAAGCGTTTCTGTACGCGCTGCATATATTGATATTGCCCTGCAAATTCAATACGAACGCCCGGCGGCAGCGGTATCTCCTCAAATATTCGTTGACGCGCTTCTTCGACATAGCCCCCTATATCGCGTCCTACGACATCAACATTGACAAGATTCCGCAATTGTCCGGCTTCATTGCCAATCATTGCGGGTCCGTCGGTATATTCAATCGAGGCAAGCATCCCGAGGGGTATCTGTGCGCCGCTCGGGGTTGGAACGTAGATACGCCGGATGTCATCTATATCCTGCCTTAACTCCCGTCCGTATCTTACGTTTACGGGATATCGCTCCCTGCCCTCAACGGTTTGGGTTACGTTCATACCGCCGATCGCCATCTCTACCATCGTGTTTACATCGTCGGTAGTCAGTCCGTACCGGGCGACGGCATCGCGGTGTGGTTGAATATCGATGTAGTACCCTCCGGTTGGCCGCTCTGCAAATGCGCTTCGAGTTCCCTGAATATCCCGAAGTACCCGTTCGATGAGTATTGACGTATGTTCAATGGTGCGGAGATCGGGTCCGAACACCTTTACGGCGAGTATGCTGCGCACGCCGGTTGCAAGCATTTCGGTCCTCGTTTGGACAGGCATCCACCAGATATTCGGCATCCCCGGGATCCGGAGAGCCGCATCCATTTCGGCGATGAGTTCATCCCATGTTACGGTTCTCCGGTCGGGCCATATCCATCGAAAGGGGGGTCTCATCCATTCGGGCATCCATCCGGAGTACCATCTGCTCGCCGGTATTTTGCGCCATTCGGATGGAGATTTTAGTATCACTGTTGTCTCGAACATATTGAGGGGCGCCGGATCGGTAGGCGTATCTGCACGTCCGGCCTTCCCCTGAACGCTTCTTACTTCGGGAAATGATTTGAGTATCTGACCTTGGATGTTTAACATATATTGCGCCTCGGCGATGGACATTCCCGCCGGTGTTGTAGGCATATACAGTATTGAACCTTCCTCGAGCGGGGGCATGAATTCCGATCCTAACTGCATGTATACAGGGATCGCCAGCAGTACTGCAACAATTGCAATACACACGGTAAACCAACGGTATTTTAGAACAAAATTCACCAAGGGAAGATAGAGCTTGTGCAGAAATCTGCTAAGAGGGTGTTTCTCCTCGCTATGAATTTTTCCTTTCACAAGAAACGCGATCAAGGCGGCGGAGAATGAAATTGAAAGAATCGCCGCGACGAACATAGCAAACGTTTTGGTATACGCGAGCGGTTTGAATAGTCTTCCTTCCTGCGCCTCTAATGCAAAGACGGGGAGAAAGCTGATCGTGACCACCAGGAGTGAAAAAAAGATCGGCCGGCCTACTTCCTTAGTGGCATCTATAATCACCTTCGTCCGGGACTCCTCGTTTCCTCTCCCGTCCGCTATACCGGCTGATTCGAGACGCTTATGAACGTTTTCTACCAGCACGATCGCTGCATCCACCATGACGCCAATGGCAATCGCTATACCGCCGAGAGACATCACATTCACCGTAAGCCCCATAAGATAAATAGGAACGAATGATATTATTACCGCAATGGGCAAGGTGATGACGACTACCAGAGAGCTTCTAAAGTGGAATAGAAAGATGCCTACAATAATCATTACAATTAACATTTCCTTGGTCAACACGCGGGAAAGTGTGCTGATTGCTTCCTTGATGAGTTCCGAGCGATCATAGGCAATCTCCAGGGTAACGCCGGGGGGAAGGGATGGTTCGATTTCTTCCAGCCGTTCCTTAACTCGATTGATGACATTCAGTGCGTTTTCCCCGTAACGCATGACGACGATTCCGCCGACCGCTTCTCCTTCCCCGTTCCATTCAGCAACGCCCCTGCGTTGATCACCTCCTAGTTCGACGATCCCTATATCCTTAATGCGAATGGGACTTCCTTCCATCTCCATCAAGACTACGTTCTCAATATCTTCAGCCGACGTGATATATCCTCGTCCGCGAACCATAACCTCCGTACCCGCCATCTCTATCGTTCTTCCGCCTACATCCCGGTTGCTTTCCTGCACTGCATGCATTACCATTGGGAGCGGTATATTGTAAGCAAGCAATTTGACCGGATCGATGTTTACCTGATATTGCCTCGTGAATCCGCCGACTGTTGCCACCTGTGCAACTCCCGGAAGGCTTTCCAACCAATAACGGAGATACCAATCGTTAAAGGATCGAAGATCTGCTAAATTTTGTTGACCAGTTGTGTCGACAAGCGTATACTGAAATACCCACCCCACTCCGGTAGCATCGGGTCCAAGTACCGGAGTCACTCCCTCGGGAAGTTTTCCCTGAACCTGATTGAGGTATTCAAGAACCCGGCTCCGCGCCCAGTACATGTCTGTTCCGTCTTCAAATACGGCATAGACGAATGACATACCGAACATTGATTGGCCGCGCACAAAATTTATCCCCGGTGCTGCGAGAAGGGTTGAAGCAATAGGGTATGTGATTTGATCTTCAATAAGGTCGGGGCTTCGACCCATCCATTCCGTCCAGACGATAACCTGCACATCGGACAGATCGGGGAGCGCATCGAGCGGACTGTTGAGCATTCCCCATATTCCCCACACTGTAAACATGGCAACCAGTATAAGAACGATTGCCTTATTGTTCATACTGTATTCGATTATTTTTTCAATCATCATTTTACCTGATAGACAAAGTTTTATCAGCCGTTAGATTAAATTTTCAGAAATATTGCATACGGCACAATTGAAGTGTAATGCATTGAGTATCCATCTGCCGTTTTCCATGTACCATATTCAATGCCCGTGTCCTTCCATTGCACCGGTACCACGCAGTCGCGATTCGGCGTCAAGGAAGAATCTGCCGCTTGTGATTATACGATCACCGTCCTTAAGACCATACAATAACTCGTAATAATTCCCTGCAAGCGGACCGAGATGGACCTCGACCGGTTCGAATCTACCGCGACCGACTTCCTTGAATACTACCGACCGTTTCCCTGTTGTTAAAACGGCATCGCGGTGAACAGATAGTCGCTCTCCAAGGTCCTGAACAAAAGTAACCCACCCGTATTGGTCAACTCTAATGTTATCGTTGCGGTTGGAGATTTCAATTCTTACTCGTAGAGTACGTGTCATAGGATCAATTGTCGGATAAATAAATGTCACTTGTCCTTCGCGATCTCCTTGAGTACCTTGCAACTTGAAAATTGTTTTCTGCCCTGTATAGATAAATGGAATATCATCTTCATACACATCGACAATCAGCCACACGGTTGAGAGATCGGCAATTTCATACAACATCATGCCGGGCATAATTTTCATTCCATCCCGGACTCCTTTCTTCAGAATGGTCCCATCAAACGGTGCAGTAATCGTTACCTCGAGAAGCGGTTCGCCGCTTTCTTCCAATCGTCTTATTTCCGATTCGGGCATATTCAGTAAACGAAGTCGTTCTCGCCCTCTTTCTGCAAGCCGTTGATTATTTCCCCGTAACGCTACGAGATAATCCTGCTGGCTGCTGACGAGGTCAGGACTGTACACAGTGACGAGCGGTTGACCGCGTCTTACCTGTACACCTGTTTCGTTGACATGGGTCTTTTCGACATATCCCATCACGCGGAGTGTTACTTCAGTAACCCGCCGCTCGTCGGGAAAGATGCGTCCAATTGTACGAATATTCCATTGCAATGAGCGCGCCTTCACTGTATCATATTGCATACCTATTATTTGCTGCTGAACCGGCGTAATCCGCAACGCTCTTGACGCCGCGGGATCATCTTGTCCGTCATGAGCGGCATGCACCGGTACAAGGTCCATCCCGCAAATAGGGCAGGAACCCGGTTGATCATCTTCTATTTCCGGGTGCATCGGACATGTCCAGTGTTCGATTTTCGCATCGCTATGCTCGTTATGATCCTGTTCATCTGCATTGTCGTATCGAACAGGCGCCAAATCCATCCCGCAGATCGGACATGTTGTTTTGTGATCTTCTTTTATCTCCGGATGCATGGGGCAGGTCCAGTACGCAATAGTTTCGTCATGCTGTTTTTCTCCCGAACCGCACCCTGATATACTAAACCCGACGATGATTAGAAAAATCAAAATAAATTTCATGATATCACCTATATTATTATTGAAAATCTCGGATGGCAAATGCCAGGAGAAATAATCGTGTTTTGTTATCTACCATTTGCATGTGTTGTTGTTTCACTACATCACGATCCCCGCCTGCCGCTCCAACTCCGCTTTTGCTATATGGAATTCCGCGATCGCCATATAGTACTCCATGCGGAACATCTCGAGCATGCGATAGCTGTCGAGAACCATAAGGTATTCCGTTTTTCCCGCTTGAAATGCACCAAGTGCGGATTCTGCGGTTTGTTCGGCTTGCGGTAAAACATCATCGCGGTATAACCGGATAATATCAATGTTCGTTTCCAGATTGAGCATTGCCTGCCGGATTTCCGCCTGCGCCATGGTTACCATATTTTCCAGAGATTTTTGGCGTGATTGAATTTGATATTGCGCTTCGCTTACCCGCTTTGTGACCATATTACCCGACCACGGCGCCAGGGGAATTTGCAGGGATATCATTGCGCCGAAGCGGTCCTCCGCCACGCCGGGCATTTGCATGTACATCAGATCTACCATGATGTCGGGATAGTAATCCCGGCGAGCGGAACGGATATCTGCCCGGTTCATCTCGATGTCGTATCGCATAACCTGAAGATCAGGACGGCGGGCAATCATCCGCCGTTCAATTTCCTCAAAATCTGTCGGCATTCCTTCCGGAGGAAGCGATACAATCTCACCGAGCGGCGTATCGGGGTTGCGATGCAGAAGCTGATTAAACATGACAAGCATTTTATTGTAATCGTTTTTAATGGTTCTTTCCTCTGTATGAAGTTTTGCAAGATTGGTTTGTGCGGAAAGTACCGCTTCAAGCCCGGTCATGTCGACTTCGTACATCCGTTGTGCCGACTGAGTAAAATTTCCCAATAGCGATTGAAGTTCCAGATTTACTTCAAGTTTTTTTTGCGTCATCCAGAGTTCGTAATATATTTTTTTAACTTCAGCAGCGATTTGAACTTCATCATCACCGCGTTCGGAAGATGCCATTTTGTAGCCCGCTTCCTCCATGTCCACCCGCGCCGAAATCTTACCCGGAAACGGTATCATCTGTGAGAGCGAGAATATATTCATATTCATATACCGCAGTTGATCCATTGTCCCGATGGGCTGCGGATTATACTGGTATTTTAACGTGGGCGGCATCCATGAGCGCATTTGTGAAATACGCTGCTCGGCTGCGTGTTCGCGGTAGCGGGAAGATTGTAATCCGGGATTGTTCTCTAATGCCTCCCTGAGTAAATCATCTAACGGGGGAGCTTTCTCCGGATCGGCTTCCCGGGAGATCAGCATACCGGCCGCAATCACTGTAATCGTAAATAGCGAAATAAGGGATCGCTGTATCATATAAATCCTCTTGTATAGTTTAATGTCGATATGAATCGTCCGCGAAATGCAGACTCAGTATTCAATCGACGGCGTATGAATGCAGATGAAGTGAAGAAACTGATGAGCTGGTTAGGTCAGCGAAGGAAAGAAGAATACTGTATGGACGTACATATCCCCATGAGTGTGTAAGACGGCAGGAGGTCGGGAGAGAAGTCGGTAAAGGTGTTAATCGCGGTTTGCTCTGGTACCAGCGTGTCGAGGTGTGCGATTGCGTGTTCGAACGGAGAATGCGTGTGGTTTGAGTCTATCGTATAAGTATCGACCGTATCGATAGATTTTACGGTAGATGTACAGCAACGGTTGTCGGATGAAGAGAGAATCATCGACATCCCGTCTGTCTGCGGTGTATCCGTATGGCAGGAGACGCAATTCGGCGAATTCATATCCATACCCATGCCGCAGAGGTATTCCACAGCGGCGTAACCGACGTGGAAGAATGAAAACAGGATGAGGAAAACGATTAAAAATATTTTATATCTTAGCGAATTACGCATAATTCCGGATCAAATCGTTGCTGTGGCACTCAATAAATGTTCAACAATTATGCCAAAATCCGGGTTCCCGCATTCAAACCGGATTTCAGCGATTTCTCTAAAACGTGTTCCCAAATATAGGAAAAAAAATTATGAGAACATCATAGAATTTAAAAATAATGTATATAATTTTCGTGCTCCGGAGAGGGGAAAAGAGAAGGATTAAACTACCGATTCGCCCGGTATCGAATTGAGGCAGTTCGTGTGTTGTACGCCGGTTTACTCCACCAACGATGAGATCGCCTTTTCAGCGATCGGTATGTCGATTGCAGTCCAAATAAGTTGATCGTCCCGGGTAAAGAAGTAATGCGCCTGGCCCATTCCGAGGGCCATATAGATATCGCGCTCTCCGATTCTCAGTTTCCTGATATGATCGAATACATGTCCTCCTCCCTGCATTGCCTGCAGCATCTCGCTCAGCGCTTCGTTTGCAGACGCGGAATCGTGGTACATGGAAAGATAATACGTTGCGTGATGTTCCGTTCCCGCGTACCTGCCGATGAAATTCTCTTCCGGCACTACATTCTTCATATGCAGGTGATTGATAATTTCCCGTGCGGACGCTCCTGTAACGGTCTCGTGGAGTTTCATATCGAGTATATGGGGTGGTAGGGGAGTTCGCTCGCGCGGTGAACAGGCAAACAGGATAATACTCAGAAGCAGAAAAACGATCGTCGATTTTATCATAGTAATCTGCGGTGGATAATCCCGGGTATCGGCCGGTTGATTCACAAGAACAGGTTTAATATATTAAGTTTTTCCCCAGATTCGCAACTCCGATAGAAAAAAGTATTCTGCATTTCTTACGTCAATCCAGCAAGGAGAATGATAATGAAACAGGAAGTAGTACACCGGTCGTTGGAGCATTTCAAAAAGATACTGGAAGAGCAGCTCGAGAGAGTCGAAGGACTGAAACAGAGTCCGGATACGGTAGACTTTGACCGGATACGGCCAATAAAAATCGGCGTGCTCGGTGGCGACGGCATCGGCCCTTCGATTGCGGGTGAGGCCAAACGGGCTCTTGAATTTCTGCTCGCGGACAAAATCGCAGAAGGAAAAATAAAATTGCTTACGATAGACGGATTGACGATCGAAAACCGGGCCGCGGTAAAGAAGGCAATTCCCGACGATGTGCTGAGCGAAATAAAGAAATGTCATATACTCCTCAAAGGTCCGACGACAACCCCGAAAAAAGGCGATCAATGGCCGAACATCGAGAGTGCTAACGTAGCCATGCGGAAGGAATTGGACCTGTTTGCGAATATCCGACCAGTCCGCGTCCCCGCGGAAGGGATTGACTGGATTTTCTTCAGAGAGAATACCGAGGATCTCTATGCGTTGGGGAGTCAAGGACTCGATGTCACGGAAGATTTGGCCATAGATTTTAAGGTAATTACCGAACAGGGGAGCGAGCGCATAATCCGCGCGGCATTCGAATACGCCAGGGCGAACAATAAGAAGCGGGTGACCGCCGTGACGAAAGCGAACGTCGTCAAGGCAACCGACGGAAAGTTCCTGAACGTATTCTACCGCGTAGCAAAAGACTATCCGGGGATTCAGGCCGACGACTGGTACATCGACATCATGACGGCAAAACTTATCGACACGAAAAGACGGACTCAATTCCAGGTATTGGTGCTTCCGAATCTCTACGGCGATATTCTGACGGATGAAGCTGCGGAATTTCAAGGAGGCGTCGGAACTGCGGGAAGCGCAAATATCGGTAAACAATATTCGATGTTTGAGGCTATTCATGGAAGCGCGCCCCGAATGGTAGAAGAGGGCAGAGCGCAATATGCCGATCCGAGCAGTATGCTCCGCGCATCCGCCATGCTTCTGAACCATTTGGGATATACCGAACTCGGAGACCGTCTGGATAAGGCGTTGGATATATGCGGCAACCTTGAACAGAGATTGAAAATTACAGGCAGAAGCGACGGGGCGACAGGCATGGAGTATACCGACTATGTCATGGAAACGATCAAGCGATCCGATTTATCCGATCACTGGGAAAAAATGAATTCCGGAGCGATTATCGCTTAGAATTACATTCAACAATCAGCATCAGCACACAAAGAAAGGGAATGTCCGTATGGCCGATTCATTAGTCGCGGTGATTATGGGAAGCAAATCGGATTGGGATGTGATGAAGCATTCAGTTGATACGCTGAGACAATTTGATATATCGTGTGAAGCGCACGTCTTATCCGCCCATCGGACTCCGGATCAGGCACTTGAGTTCGCGGATTCCGCAGAGGATCGCGGCCTGGAGATACTTATCGCCGCGGCGGGTGGAGCCGCTCATCTCGCGGGCGTTCTCGCCTCCAAGACCGTGCTCCCCGTCCTCGCGGTACCCATGAAGAGCGACGCGCTGAACGGACTCGATTCGCTTTTATCAATGGTGCAGATGCCCGCGGGGATACCGGTCGGAACTCTCGCCATAGGAAAACCGGGTGCGGTAAACGCGGCATTGTTTGCGGCGGCGATTCTGGCGAACAAATATCCTGAGATCAGGAAAAAGCTTAAAGCATTCAGAAAAGAACAAACCGAGAAAATTCTCGGCCAGAAACTGGAGTGATTCATTCCACCGGATAAAAATTTGACTTTTACTGAGATATTGTTAGGTTAAGTTGTATACAACCTTCCGGTCGTGCATACCGGTGCCGACATATCGCGCTCGTGTGTCATCGGGGAGGAGAAAATCAACTTTATACGAGGAGATCTGCTTATGGGTGCTGTGCAAGAAGGCGATACCGTCCTGGTTCACTATACCGGAAAATTACAGAACGGAGATGTATTCGATTCATCGAAAGATGAGGAGCCGCTTAGCGTAAAAGTAGGCGGTGGTGACGTTATTCCCGGTTTTGAACACGCGCTGGTCGGTATGGAGACGGGGGAAGAGAAAGTATTCGAACTCGCTCCCGATCAGGCGTACGGTTCACGGAGAGAAGAATTGGTGCACGTGATCGATCGGAAACAGATACCGCAGGAAATGAAACTCGAAGTAGGAATGCAGCTCGCCCTGAAGGGCAATGATTCGGATCCTATTCCCGCTCACGTTGTCGCAATGACGGATGCATCCGTTACGCTCGACACCAACCACCCCCTGGCCGGAAAGTCGCTGACCTTCGAGGTATCGATAGTCGATATTAAACGGTAATTCCGTTCATGCAGACCGACTATAACGAGCATCCGGTCGACCCTGAGAGACCGGATGCTTTGTTATATTTATGCCGAAAGAATAATTTTGAATACTCAATAAAATTTATTATCATTATAAATTTATTATTAACATTGACTTAAATGTACAACTCCCTGAGCTCCGCTTACTAATAATGGTCGAAATCGAAAGAAAGTAACCAGAATTTTACATATCCGGAATGTTTCCCCGATCGAGTTGATACAGGCATATAAAGTGATACACAAAGATCATCGTACATTTCCGATAACTGAAATGACAACTACCCCCGGTCCAGAATGACTGCTTTCCTGAAAAAACTTGCCTCTCTGCAGCTCCACACAAAAATTCTTATAGCACTTGTCCTCGGAGCACTTTTCGGTGCATATTTTAATATCGATCAGAGAAGAATAGAGATCGAATACGGGCCGGATACGGATGTTCGTACGGTCGACGTTCGCAATTGGGAGGAAATTGTTGTAGTTATCGAGGATCGAAGGACGATGTTCGGTCCCCACGATCAACTCTCGCTTATCAGAAAGATCGAACGGATGAAACCATCCGACCGGTTCGATGCTACCATCCAGGTAACGGCGCCGCTTCCCGACGGAACCGTCGAAACGGTGGTTTACGAGAATATCCGTTCGGTTGAGACGGTGGGGACGATCGCGACAGCCATACGGCCGATCGGGACGATCTTCATCAGGCTGCTGACTTTTATTGCGATACCACTCGTACTATCCTCATTGATCGTCGGAGCCGCCAGTCTCTCCGATCTCTCGAAAATTGCACGCATCGGAGGGAAAACAGTCGGATATTACGTTCTGACGACCGCGTTCGCCATAACTATCGGACTTGTCGTCGCAAACATTATCCAGCCTGGCACCCGAATGGCTCCCGAACCGAGGGAACGGTTGATGGTCGAATATCAGGAAGACGTCCAGGCGAGAATCGATCAGGAGATTGAGGTAAACATCGTTGAACAGATAGTCGGAATGATTCCGACGAACCCGTTGAATGCGATAGCGCAGGGAGAGATGCTTCAAATCGTTTTCTTCGGCATCGTGTTCGGTTTATTGCTTACCGCCATTGCACGAGAAAAAGCGGAACCGGTCATTAAAATCTTCGAGGGGGTGATGGATGCGATGATCAAGCTCGTCGAAGTGGTCATGAAAATTGCACCATACGGAGTTTTCGCGTTGATCGCCGCGACGGTGGGAGAATTCGGGTTCGATATTCTGGGGACTTTGCTCTGGTACGTCGCCGCAGTGATTCTAGGTCTGCTGCTGCACATGTCAATTACCTACACCTCGTTGCTCAAATTGTTCTCGAAAATTCCGGTCATCAGATTTCTCAAGGAAATGCGGCCGGTTCAGCTAATTGCCTTCAGTACAAGTTCGAGCGCCGCGACGCTGCCGCTGAACATGAAGACGAGCGAAAACAGTCTGGGCTGTTCCAAGGAGACGACAAGTTTTATCTTGCCGTTGGGTGCGACGATTAACATGGACGGAACCGCTTTGTACCAGGGCGTTGCGGCGATGTTCATTGCGCAGGTATACGGATTTGATCTCAACATCGCTCAACAACTGACGATCGTCCTCACCGCAACGCTCGCCTCGATCGGAACAGCCCCCGTTCCCGGCGTCGGGATTGTCATGCTCATCATCGTTTTAAAATCGGTTGGAATTCCCGAGGAAGGAATCGCGCTTATCCTGGGTGTCGACAGGATCCTCGACATGATGCGTACCGTTACCAATGTCACGGGAGATGCTGCGGCAAATGTAATCATTTCGGAATCTGAAAACCAGAGAAATGTAGAGGCAACGGCGTAATACCGGTAGACCGGTATTTCGTCGAACAGTTTAACAGGATCGAAAATGAGTAATGCAGTCCGCATAGGGAATCTCGCGATAGGGAACGGCAATCCGCTCGCATTTATAGCGGGTCCATGTGTGGTTGAGAACAGGGAAACGCTGCTTGAAGTCGCTGAAGTTCTTGCAGGACTCCGGAGCGAATATAATATCCCGGTGATATTCAAGTCGTCGTATAAAAAGGCGAATCGGACAAGCGGAAACTCGTTTACCGGCATAGATCCGGACAAAGCGCTGAATTACCTCGTAGATGTGCGGGAAGCTTATCGTATGCCTGTCCTCACCGACGTCCATACCGAAGCTGAGTGCGGACTTGCCGCGGGGTACGTAGATATTCTCCAGATACCGGCTTTCCTCTGCCGTCAGACGGATCTCCTCAGGGCAGCCGGTGCGACCGGGAAACCTGTGAATATTAAGAAAGGACAGTTTTTGGATCCCGGACAGATGAAATTCCAGGCGGAGAAGGCTGCGGTTGCGGGCGCAAGCGGAGTTTTGCTTACCGAACGCGGAACCACGTTCGGCTACAACGATCTCATCGTTGATATGAGATCTATCGTTATCATGAAAGCATCCGGATATCCGGTTGTATTCGACGCCACTCATTCGGTGCAGATACCGGGCGGTGGGACCGACAGGACGGGCGGGCGGCCGGAATTTATCGCCCCCCTCGCACGTGCCGCCGTTGCCGCCGGCTGCGACGCCGTCTTCCTCGAGACGCATCCGGATCCGTCGAAGGCGAAAAGTGATGCGGATACCCAACTGCCGCTGAAATTATTGCGCGCATTTATCTGTGAACTGTTAGCGATTCGTGGCGCACTGTCGGCCAGCGCATCGGAACATTAATTTATCCGGAACGTTCATACATGTATAAACAGCGGTCGAAAAAATCGATCTTGGAGAAAGCCCGTGCCATTAAGCTGATTCTCCTCGATGTCGACGGAGTACTCACCAACGGCGATATCGTCTACGGTAAAGTGAACGAGGAAACGGTGGAGATCAAAACGTTCGATGTTCAGGACGGATACGGCATCATCAAAGCGATCGAGCGCGGGATTAACGTCGGGATTATAACCGCACGTACTTCGAAGATAGTGACTCTGCGAGCTCAGGAGCTCGGGATCAGGGATGTCTATCAGGGATCGTTCAATAAAATCGACGCGTACGAGGATGTCAGAAAGAAATACGATCTTTCGGACGCCGATACCGCGTATATGGGAGACGATCTGTTCGATCTGCCCGTACTGCGGCGTGCCGGTCTCAGCGCTGCCCCGGCGAATGCGCGACCCGAGATTAAGCGAAAAGTTGATTTTGTTACCGCGGCAGTCGGAGGAAAAGGAGCTGTACGAGAGTTGATCGATCTTGTATTCAAATCGAAAGGATATGACGACTACGGATAGCATTGGTCCGGAGAAGGCGAGCGATTTCCCGAGGCCGTTGACGGAGTATGAGTTCAATTTAGTTGCCTGGATACTCCCTGAAGACAGACCCGGGTATGCGGTTTACAGGAACCGGCTTCGGAGTCTGGCGGTAATAGGTGAGGGAAGGTGGGGAAGCGGAGATCTCATACTCGGTGTGGCAGGCGACATCCCCGATACAAGCGGTCCGATGGAGAAGATATTGGCGAGAGGATTTCTGTATACTGATATAGGTACGATTTCGGTTATGGTTCATGAATTCGACGGCCGGCAGCTCGAAATACAGATTGCTGATGTGGGGGGCGGCGATGTACCTCAAAACGTCGGGATCGGAAAACGGGCCACATACTCTATCTGGCTGCCGGGAGAACCATGTCCGGTATGCGGCGGCACGATGAGGGAGGTAAGCATCGGACCGAAGCCGGTTGCGGTGCTCGCTGTTTGCAGGAGCGAAAAGGTCCTCTGGCTGTACGACGGAGAGAGCGGAATCAATTATCCGATACCGGTCACCAATTTCTATAACGAGCTGATGCTCCATAAACAGATTAAGGATCCGGACGTGGCACTGAAATCCTCAAATTTTTTTGCGCTGCTCGGCGAGTTCTCGGACGATGATCTGCGACGGGCATTTATTCTGTACAATAAGTCCTGGCACCGGATAACGATCCGCACCGAAGAGACGCCTCGACAACCGGAACCGGGGATAGCCCGGAAGATCAAGAGCATTTTTAAGGGCAGCAAACCGTGACCGAACATGAAACAGCCGACATCATCGAGCGGGGAAAACGCGTTATCGAAATAGAAAGCAATGCTGTGCAAAACCTTACCGCGCGTATCGGCCCCGAATTCGCACGAGCTGTGGAGTATATTCTGAATTGCACAGGCCGCGTCGTGGTGACCGGCATGGGAAAATCCGGCATCGTCGGAAAGAAGATCGTCGCAACAATGAATTCAACCGGAACTCCCGCGATCTATCTGCACCCGTCCGATGCGGTGCATGGCGACATGGGTATGGTCAGGAGCGAGGATATCGTCATCTGCATTTCCAAGAGCGGCGATACAGAGGAAATTATTAACCTCATTCCGCTGTTTCAGAGATTACAGGTTCCGATTATTGCGATGACTGGGGGGAAAAACTCGGAGATTGCAAGAAGCGCAGCGGTCGTGCTCGATATCGGAGTCGACCAGGAGGCTTGCTCCCTCGACCTTGCGCCGACAGCTTCCACCACAGCAACCCTGGTGCTCGGCGACGCGCTTGCAATCACGCTACTCGAAAAGAGAAATTTCAGCAAGGAGGATTTCGCGAGATTTCATCCCGGCGGACATATCGGGAAGAGATTGCTTTTGAAAGTCCAGGAAATGATGGTGAAGGGGAATGCAGTGCCGGTCGTCCCCCAGAACGTGCCGCTCAAGGATGCCATAATCGAGATGACGACGAAGCGATTGGGTGCGACATGCGTCGTCGACGGAACGGGCCGGCTGGCGGGTGTCATTACCGACGGCGATCTCCGGCGTCTGCTCGAAAAAACGTTCAACGTCCATGCCCAGATCGCCGCAGACGTCATGACCCAGGACCCGAAGACAATCGGTCCTGAGTTCCTGGCTGCGACGGCGATGCAGCAAATGGAGATGTACAACATCACACAACTGATCGTGGTGAACGACCGCTCCGAACCGATAGGCATGATACATCTGCATGATCTCGTGAAAGCGGGGTTATCGCAGAGATGAAATCGAAAATACCGATGCAGTGTCTCTGCATTGTTCTCATAGTGTGCGCAGGCTGCGAACAGAGAATCAGACCCAGTGTCGTCGATGGATTTGCCGGCGACGAAATGCCGGCACAGGAATCCTGGAAAAGCCGGATCATTATTTCGAAAGAAGGTGTGGTATCTGCGATCATCGATGCCGGATATATCGCACTCTACCCGGAAAAAAAACGAACCTACCTGGAGGAGGGTGTGAAGGTCGACTTTCTGGACCCGGACGGAAGTGTAACATCGACCCTGACTTCGGTGCGGGGCGAGGTTGATGAAGAGAAGAATGACCTATCAGCCTTCGGAAACGTCATTGTCGAATCGGATGACGGAACGGTGCTCGTCACAGAAGAACTGTACTACGAAGATGCCTCCGGACAGGTCCATACCGAAGCATACGTCGAAATAACGTCGCCTGATGAATTGATCCAGGGATATGGACTCGTATCGGACGCCGGACTTAAGAATTACACGATCTACAGGGTTACCGGCCAAACGAAACCGGAGCTGCGGTAGAGGTACCGGACTATGAAAAGATTTGTCGTTTCTATTGCACTTCTTTATATAACGGCTGCCTCCGTTCCCGGTCAGGATGACGATCGGCTCATTATCCGGAACGCAGATAGCCTTATCGGCCGTTCGGTCGAAGGCGAAATCGTGCGCGAGTTGACGGGTAATGTGATCCTCGAACAACGGGGAGTGCTGGTATATTGCGACCGGGCGGTACATTATCCCGGACGGAACAGTGCTTATCTCGAAGGCAACGTGAAGGTAGTGGACGATACGGTAACTCTTTTAACCGATCGGGGATATTATCATGGAAGCGAACGGATACTTGAAGGAGAGGGATCGGTATATCTGAACGACGGACTTTCAGAACTGACCTCAAATTTCGGGAAGTACAATCTCGACTCGAAGATCGCCGAATTTTGGGATGAGGTGTTCGTGGATGACCCCGCAGGACGGATCTATGCCGACCGCCTGATTCACCGGCGGGATGAGGAGTTCTCTACCGCATTTGGCAACGTACGGGTAATCGACCGGCAGCGGGGAACAACCGTGTTTGGCGGCTATCTCGAGTACGACAGCAGGAGCGGCTATAGTCTGATGAGCGAATCGCCGGTGCTCGTCCAAATCGATTCGACTGAGTCGGGGGTAACCGATACGCTGATCGTCACCGGCATTACCATGGAATCCGTCCGCGATACCGTCAGGCTATTTCATGCATCGGGTGAGGTCGAGTTGATGCGCTCGGACCTGGCCGCGAAGGGCGAACATGCGAGCTACCATATCGACCAGGATCATCTGTC
The DNA here is from genome assembly GCA_964495085.1 of uncultured Ignavibacteriales bacterium. Classification (GTDB taxonomy): domain Bacteria; phylum Bacteroidota; class Ignavibacteria; order T3Sed10-11; family T3Sed10-11; genus CAZBUK01. Next base: position 33,129 of record CAZBUK010000010.1, on the reverse strand, counting down.
GCTGACCGGTGATCCAATTCTCTGGTACAGGAATAATCAGGTGGTGGGGGACTCGATTCACGTTGTACTCGAAAACCGGAGATTGCGTACGCTCGAGGTTTTCGGAAGGACCTTTGCCATTTCGAAGAACGATGAGCGGTATCCTGATCGATTCAATCAACTAACGGGGGTCGAACTGACCATGCTCTTCAGCGATGACGAGCTTGAAAAAATTGAAGTACGGGAGCAGGCGACAAGCGTATATTACGTATTCGAAGACCCGGATCCGAACGGCCTGAACCATGTCAGCGGAGATAGGATTGAGGTTTTATTCGAGAACGGCGCGGTACGCGAACTGAAAATAACCGGCGGTATCGAAGGGAAATATTATCCCGAAAATCTCGTACGCGGCAATGAGAGCTCGTATAACCTGATCGGATTTATCTGGCGGACGGACAGACCCGATTTATCTGTACCGTCCACTCGCACAATAACGCCGCAAACCGAAATACTGCGATATGAATAAACGCGAAGTCGAAACCATGAACAAGGACGTACTCGACAGATCGAAGAACGAATTGACGGATATGAGCGTCCTCGGTACCAAATCGCTGTTTAAAAAATACGGAAAGCGGTACGTCGTCAAAGATGTTTCGATCGAACTTCGGCAGGGAGAAGTCGTCGGATTGCTCGGACCGAACGGAGCCGGAAAAACCACAACGTTTTACATGATCGTCGGGTTGATCAAACCGACCGACGGCGACATTTTTCTCGATACGAAAAAGATAACAGGCATCCCGATGTACAGGAGGGCGAGAAGCGGGATCGGCTATCTGCCCCAGGAGGCTTCGATATTCCGTAAATTGACCGTCAGGCAGAATCTGATGGCGGTTCTGGAACTGATGGATATCGATAAGGGGGAAAAGCAGGAGCGATGCGAAAAATTACTTGAGGACTTCGGCATCAGCCATCTGGTGAACAGCAAGGGGTATATGCTGTCGGGAGGAGAACGGCGAAGAACGGAGATTGCGCGTTCCCTCGCCTCGAATCCGAAGTTTATACTTCTCGATGAACCGTTCGCAGGCATCGATCCGATCGCCGTCGAAGATCTGATGGAACTGGTCAGGCATCTTACCGACAGAGGTATCGGTGTGCTCGTCACAGATCATAACGTTCACGAAACTTTGTCCATCACAAGCCGTTCATATCTTCTCTTCGAAGGGAGCATTCTGAAAAGCGGCACAGCGGACGAACTCGCAAACGATTCGCAGGTAAGAAAACTTTATCTGGGAGAGAAATTCAGACTCGATCGCTATTCATGACAGACTGAGTTGCGATCGATTGCAGCCAATGCACGTTGTACCGTCGTCTCGGAAAAATTTCAGAAATAATACTGATGAACCGTAAGGAGTAGAGCTATGGTTGTCGTTATTGAAAAAAATGCAACCAAACAGGAGATCGAGCACATTATCGAAGCGCTGAATAAGTTCGGTTTCGACGTGCATCGGTCGACGGGAGTAAACCAAACGGTCCTGGGTGCGATCGGAGTACAACCGGATTTCGACGTGAATACAATCCGGGTCCTGCCGGGGGTCGCCGAGGTATACCGTATAACCGAACAATTTAAGCTGGCGAGCCGCTCATTTAAACGTGAAGACACGCTTATCGACATCGGGGATGGTGTCGTTATCGGCGGAAACGACGTTGTCGTGATCGCAGGTCCATGTTCAGTGGAAACCGAGGAGCAGATATTCAAAACCGCGGAAATACTTTCTGCGGCGGGCGCCGTAATTCTGCGAGGAGGCGCATTTAAGCCACGGACGTCTCCATATTCGTTTCAGGGACTCGGGGAAGAGGGGCTCCGGTACATGCGGGAAGCGGCGGATGCATACGGCATGAAGATGGTCACCGAAGTTATGGATATGTCACAGATCGAACTCGTCAGCAGATACAGCGATATTCTCCAGATCGGCGCCCGTAATATGCAAAATTATACTCTACTCAAGGAGCTCGGAAAAATAAGGCTACCGATTCTCCTGAAACGCGGACTTTCAGCCACGATCGATGAATTACTGATGTCGGCAGAATACATCCTCTCCGGAGGAAATATGAACGTTATACTCTGCGAAAGGGGAATCCGGACATTCGAAAGATCGACGAGAAATACGATGGATATCAGCGCAATTCCGGTGGTCCATAAAAAAAGCCATCTTCCGATCGTGGCGGATCCGTCGCATGGGGTGGGAATACGGGATAAGGTGATTCCCATGGCGCGAGCCTCGGTAGCGGCAGGAGCCGATGCAATAATGATCGAGGTTCACCCGGATCCGGATCGGGCATTATCCGACGGGGGGCAGTCATTGTACCCCGACCAGTTCCGGCAGCTTATGAATGAGATACAAATTATCAGTAAGGCGATCGGCCGCAACATGATCCTTTCAACGAGAAAAATGAAGGTATCTGGGTTGGAAACCGATACACCCTCAGCGAACTAAAATACTCCTCAACTGACAGAATATGATAAAAGTCGGTATTGCAGGTATAGGTCTCATAGGAGCCTCTCTCTCACTTGCATTTAAAAAATTCCGTCAAGATTTACTCGTTTCGGGATACGATATCAGCAGGGATATAACAGATAAAGCGCTTGCCTCAGGCGTGATTGATTCAGCGGAATACACTTTATTTAATTTAGTTAAATCATCTGATATCATTATTTTATCATCCCCAATATCAAGTATAATAGGGCATATCGATGATCTTCATACCGTGAATAAGACGATAATCGTCACCGATACCGGAAGTGTAAAGGAGCGGGTATGTGAACATGCTTTATCGTTGCCGGGAAATGTATCATTTACGGGTGGTCACCCGATGGCCGGAAGTGAAAAAGGCGGTTTTGAGTATGCAACGGCTGATCTGTTCGTCGGTGCTCCTTATATTCTGTGTAATCCGACCACCGGAAAAATTCCCGATATCCTAAAGGAGCTGATCGATAGCATCGGAGCTCGTATGGTAATACTGGACCCCCAACTGCACGATGAAGCGGTTTCTCTTGTGAGTCATCTGCCTCAGCTTATGGCTCTTTCGATCTTGAGTCTGCTGAGTAAAAGTCCCGCAGACACAGTAAAAAATGCATTGCAAGTTGCGGGGGGCGGTTTTTCCGATCTGACAAGAATCGGTGAAAGTCCATTTTCAGTCTGGAGAGATATTTTATCGCTGAACAGGAGGAATCTAATCGAACTATTGGACAGGTTGATCGGCGAGCTCGAAACATTCAGGCAATTACTTCGAGAAGAAAAGATTGAAGAATTTGACGAGGTGTTTTCCGAGGCGAAGAGGAGAAGGGAGGAAATCCGGCGGATTCAGGGGGGGAATTCGTCAAATACACATTAAGTTCCGGATTGTTTTTCTCCTTTCGCCGGTTCGGCCGATTTTGTGCTCTCTGTATTTTCTTTATTTTCTTTATTCTCCTTATTCTCTCTATTCTCTTTATTATCTTTATTCTGCTTATCGGATTTTAACGACTCGTTTCCGTTCTTCTTATAATCGGTTATATAAAATCCGCTTCCTTTAAAAATCAATCCGGCTCCTGTGCCGAACTGGCGGCGAAGAGATGGTTTTCCGCATTTAGGGCACTTTTTAAGGGGTTCTTCTTTGATGCCCTGAAATTCATCGAAACGATGGCCGCAATCACCGCAAAGGTAATCATATGTCGGCATATTTATTTCCTCTTATAATTTGTTGGCACTCTTAAGCAAAGAGTGCCAACAATATATACCGGAAAGTCCGAAAAGTCAAGGGGTGAGGTATGAAAGCGCTTCACCCATACGTTGAATGCCTTTCGTCAATGAATTCACTGAAGAAGCGAATGACAGGCGAAGGTAGTTTCCGGAACCGAACGCGCTTCCTGGTACTGTAGCCACTCTGCCGTCGACAAGCAGATACTCGGATAAATCCACATCATTCCGGATTGATCGGGTGCCGCAGCGCCGTCCGAAGTAACCGTCTATCCTCGCAAAAGCATAAAATGCACCCGGTGGCGCCTCACATATAACTTCCGGGATCTCATTAAGAGCGCCGATGAAATAATTACGTCTTTTCTCAAATTCATCCCGCATTTTATGGACCTCATCCAACGGAGACGTCAACGCTGCATAAGCCGCTTTCTGGGCTATTGAATTAGCATTTGAAGTAACCTGTCCCTGCAACTTTGAAGCCAGAGAAACTATCTCCTTTTCCGCTCCCAGGTAACCGACTCTCCACCCGGTCATCGAAAAGGCTTTCGATACTCCGTTAACGGTGATGGTAAGCGATCTGATAGAATTAAAAGCGCCTATACTATGATGCTTTTTCCCGTCGAACACGAGATGCTCGTAGATCTCATCGCTGATAACATAGATGCCGTGTTTTTCGATGACCCGGCTGAGCTGTTCCAGTTCATCGTATTCGTATACCGTGCCGGTCGGATTACCCGGTGAGTTCAGAATCAAGACTTTTGTTTTATCGGTTATCGCCTCTTCGAGCTGCCCGGGAGTAAGTTTGAATCCGTTCGCATCCGTCGTCTCGATGAATACGGATTCGGCATCTACGATTTTTACCATCTCGGGATAACTAACCCAATACGGCGAAGGTATTATTACCTCGTCGCCCGGATTACAGATCGCCTGAAGCGCATTGAACACCGAATGTTTCGCTCCCGAGGATACGAGTATTTCCGAGGATGACCAGTGGAGGGTGTTTTCAGTTTTAAATTTCTCCGATATCGCTTCACGAAGTTCGGAAGTGCCTTTGTTGGCGGTGTATTTGGTAAAGTTGTTGTCGATAGATTCTTTTGCGGCCGTCTTGATATGCTCGGGTGTAGGAAAATCCGGTTCACCCGCAGTCAGACTGACGACATCGATACCTTCGCGCTTCATCTTGGCCGCTCGCGCAGAGAGCGCAAGCGTTTGAGATTCGGTCAAAGAAAGCAATTTTCGGGACAACGGACGTCTCTCCATCTTCGTTACGTTCCTTTCTTTCGTTTGTACTTTTTCACTATGAGGCGTTCGATGTTTGTCGGAACGAACGAGGCGATGTCTCCGCCAAGCATCCCGATTTCCCTGACGATCGTGGAACTGAGGTACGTATACTTCTCGTCGGGCATTAAGAAAACCGTCGTCAATTCTTCAGCCAGTTTCCGGTTCATCAATGCCATCTGGAATTCATATTCGAAATCCGAGACAGCGCGCAAACCGCGGATAACCGCCACTGCTTTCTTCTCTTTGGCGTATTGAACAAGCAACCCCCGGAATGAATCCACTGCAACATTGGAGAGGTGAGCGACCGATTCCTGTATCATGTCGATTCTCTCCCGCTCGGTGAACAGGGGCGACTTTTGGCTGTTTGTGGCGACGCTGACGATAACCTCGTCAAACAGGATCGCTGCTCGCTGGAGGATATCCAGATGCCCGTTTGTAAACGGATCGAATGTGCCGGGATAAATTACACGTTTCATATATTTATCTAGTTTTTTCCATACAAGGGTGACCCGTTCGCTTCGACCGACCCGCCGGTCTGCGTCCGGCTGAAGAATGAGACAACCGTATCTCCGAACTGTCGTCGACGAAAACATGTATACGAGCCGCTCTCGGGATACGATGTCCGTTTATCATGCTCGATCAGAAAGATTCCGTCCTCCCGAAGAGCTGTCGAATCCGCTATCAGCCGAGGCAGCGACTCTGGATCGGGTAATGCATAGGGAGGATCCGCAAAAATCAATCCCGCGGAGATGCGGGGATTGGAGAGGTACGATCGGGCGTCGGCCCGAATGAAAGAGCACCGGCCGGTGCATCCGAGCGTTTGGGCTGTTTTTCGTATCAATCGCATGGACGATTCCGAATGGTCGACGAACGCTGCAAAAGCAGAACCGCGGCTGAGACATTCGAATCCAAGGCTGCCCGTCCCTGCGTAGAGATCGGCAACGGTCTGGTCGGCAAGATCGATATAATTCTGCAGGATATTAAATATCGTCTCCCGGACCCTGTCCGTTGCCGGTCGAATCTCATTGCCGCTCGGCGTACATATATTTCTGCCTCGAAAGGTTCCTCCCGTGATGCGCATATGTTATCGTATTACCGGCCGATCGCCGCTCCGACCGCGGGCGTGAAAGCGTCTTCCGCGACCGGTTGGCGGTCGAGCATGCGCTTCACCCTCCATTTTTTCTTCAGCTGCGAGAAAGGACTAAAACGTTCCATTTTCCATTGCGGTGCGATCTGTGAAAAACGCGGTACGTCGGTTTCGTACGGGTATACGTATATTCTTCGTTCGGTATTCTTAGTGGATAGGGAGGCGGATGTTATGAACAGATTTAAAATTCTCGGAATAACGGTTGGGTTCGGAATGGCGTATTCCCGGTATCGTATGAGACGGTTGTTCCATAATAGACTGCAGTAGAGGGTCTCATCGCTCAGGAAGCAAACGGCAAACAACCGCTCTCTGCTTAGGTTGCCGGCATCCAGTCTTAAAACGTTCTCGATGGTGAATTGATCCACGTTAATCGATCTGATCTGCAGGTTCGCCGCTTTAATTCCCTCCTGCAGCATGTGTATGTATGGTTTCAGGACTGCCGTGAATATAATTTCCGGAGAAACATCTCTCGATGGATTATATCCCGGATTGTAGGTATCGTAGAGAAATGAGGCACCATCCAATCCCGGGAAATAATTTGTGAGCTCCCACCGGATAAGTCCACGGAGGTTCTCCTCCGAGAAGTCGCCGTCGAAAGGCATCGTCAGTATGAATGCGTGCCTGATATCGATCGCGAGCGAAACGGATCTGCTCTTCATATTCGCGTTCTTCAACATCGATTTGAGGGAGTCGGAAAATGCCTGCAGATATTCCGACCGGTCCTCTTCGCCAAGCGTGTCAAGCCATCGCGGCAGAGGAGCATCGATGCGGGCCTCTGCAAAACCGCAGAGCGTCACTGATCGATTATTCTGTTCGATCTCAACCGCCCGAATGGTATCCGGCTGTATATGAAGTCCTAGTCTTCGTTCTGCCATTATTCCTGAATGAAGGTCAAAGTGTTCGTCTAGTACTCCCAAGTCGCCCGGTGAAGGAGTGAGATGTCGGTGAGCGATCCGATGGAGCCGTAACCGTCGGGGCATTCGATGAGGTATCGTTGCGTGGTCGATGAATCGTCGACGAGCACTTTGTATTCAGTCTGCGATCGCGGGGAATATTTGAGCAGCTCCGGAGAGAATGCTGATTTTACGAGCGGTCTGAAGAGACTGTCCGATTTTAGAACGGCGAGACTATCCGTTCTGAGCCAATAGATCAGAGTGTCGAGATCCCTGAGATATGTCTGATGTTGTCTGAAGTAGAAGATCTGTGCGTTTCGGATATTACTCATCCGTGCGCGGGATTCGCGCTGATTGATTTCATCCTGTTTTACCGTGTTGAACGGCTCCCAGATAGTGTACACGAGCAGCGCAAGAAGGAGAACTATGACCAGCTTGAGAATGATCGATCCCTTAGGTTTCTGTTTCAGTGACATTCGATCCTCCGGAAATGAGTGCGTTGTTGTCTAGAAGGTTATATACTGTTTGATTTGTTCCAATCTCTTGACGCCGATTCCGCGTACCTTGAGCAGGTCTTCGGCGTTTGTAAATTTTCCGTAATCCTCGCGGAAGAGTATAATCCGCTCGGCATACGCTTCGCCGATACCGGGCAGAAGCGTGAGCTCCTCCTTGGATGCGGTATTGACGTTTATACTTCCCGGGGCAAGCAACACGAGGGGGGGCGGGGACTGATTGACGGATTCCCCGTCGGGGATCATTCCGGCCCGTGCCTCGAAGATGCTGTCCCGCTCGGCGTACAGACTCGAAAAATCCCGTATCTGCATGTCGGATCGGGATCCTTTGTAACCGGCGATCGCCAGACCGACGATGAGTCCGAGAGCAAGCACGATCAAGACGCGCTTCTCGTTCTCCGTAAAGGAGAACATACGGACAATATACTTAATTTTACTCACCGGGGTTAACCGAATACGTCCTTGATTTTCTCGAAGAACGATTTATTCTCCGACTGGTCCGATTCCTTCGGGTTGATGTTAGGCGATGAGTTAATCTCTTCAATAAGTTCCCGCTCGCGCTGGTTGAGTTTCTTCGGAATCCAGACATTGATCCGAACGAGCTGGTCACCGGTGCCGTTGCCGTTCAAATGTTTGATGCCTTTGGATCGCATGCGCAAGATTCTCCCGGACTGGGTCCCGGGTTCTATTTTCAGTCTCGCTTTTCCCGTGAGCGTGGGTACCTCAACCTCACTCCCGAGAACTGCCTGTGGAAAACTGATCAGCATATCGTAAACGACATCGTCACCGCGCCGGTTGAACCTTTTATGCGGCGTTTCCTCGATGACGACGATGAGATCTCCCGGAGGACCGCCCCGCCGCCCTGCGTTACCATTTCCTCTGAGGGTGAGATACTGACCCTCGGAAACGCCGGCGGGTATCGATACCTTAAGTGTTTCCTCGCTTTGGGTTCTCCCTTCGCCGTTGCATGTGCCGCATGGAGAGGAGAGAATCTTACCCGAGCCCCCGCACATTGCACATGGCGCGATGTTGACGAACTGCCCGAATACGGATCGGGAGACCTGGCGAAGCTCGCCGCTGCCATGACATGTGGAGCATGTCCTGTATCCGTCGCTTCCGCTCGCGCCGGTTCCCGTACAAGTGTTGCAACGGGTATATTTTTTGAGTTTGATTTTCTTATCGACGCCTGCCGCGATTTCCTCGAGCGAGAGCGCAAGTCTGATCTTCAGATCCGATCCGGACGTACCGACGTTTCCTGATCGAGATCTCGAACGGCCTCCGGAAAATACCTCATCGAATATGCTTCCGCCGAAACCGCCTCCGAAGATATCGCCGAAGGCGCTGAATATGTCTTCGACATCCCTGAATCCATGGAAATCCGTCGAGCGCATCCCTTCGTGACCGAACTTGTTATATCGCGCACGTTTGTCGGTATCGCGAAGGACTTCATATGCTTCCGCACATTCTTTGAATTTCTGTTCAGCTTCTTTGTCTCCAGGATTTTTGTCCGGGTGAAATTTCAAAGCCAGTTTGCGGTATGCTTTTTTTATTTCTTCGGGAGATGCGTCTCGCGAAACGCCCAGTACCTCGTAATAGTCCCGCTTTGACATTAGCTGCGCTCCTCCTGCTGATCGCCGTCTGAGGAGGAGCCGGGCGTCTCATCGGTGTGATCCGTATCCGTTTTTGTTGCGACAATTACCTTCGCATGCCTGATAACCCGATCGTATAACTTATATCCGCGCTCCACTTCCTCGAGGATCGAATTGGGTTCGGCCTCGTCGTTCGGAAGCTGCATGAGAGCGTCATGCAGATCGACGTCGAACACCTTTCCCAGGGAATCGATCGGTGTCAGTCCTTTCGATTCAAGGAGTTTTACGAATTTCTGATAGATGAGTTCGACCCCTTTGTAAAATGCACCGAACTCACGTCTGTCTTTGCTTATTCGCAACGATCTGTCGAAATCGTCGAGTATCGGAAGAAAATCGGCAATGAGCCCCTCGTTCGCGTATTGCCTGATATTGAGGCTCTCCTGTTCCACCCGCCTGCGATAATTCTCAAACTCTGCGGCTTTACGGAGCAGTTTGTCGCGCAATTGTTCATTTTCGGTTTTTAATGCCTCGATGACAGAATATAATTCGTTTTGTTCCGATACTGTAGAATCCTGAGAGGATTGTTCACCTGCAGTGCTCTCCGTTTCGGGAATTTCGGAGTCGGGTCGTTCATGCTGCTGTTCAGTGGATTTATTTTGGTCTTTATGTTCGGTCATTTCTTGCTTTCAGCACTTCCTTACATTATTTCTTGTTTACGAACAACGATATCACGTCCGCGATATCGACTTTGCTATATATTCGACGAGGGGAATGATCTTTGAATAGTTCATCCGTTTCGGACCGATCACGCTGACGGTCCCGAATATGTCGCCTATCAAATAGCGGGTCGAGATAACGCTGTAATTCTTTAATTTTTGTTCTTTATTTTCATCGCCGATAGAGATTTTGAGAGTATTTCCTTTTTCATCATACTTTTCAAGCACATGAATGATCACCTCTTTATCGTCAAGCAGTTCGATAACGCCGCGTATATTCTCGGGTGAGTCGAATTCGGGCTGCGAGATAATATCGCGAGTCCCGCCGATGAAGAATTTATCGCGTTCCTTTGAATCATCGAAGAGCTCATTCACCGAATCGAGAAATAATCTGACAAGTCCAGTTTCCTCGTTCTGAACGTCTTTGACGCGTTCCCTGAAAGTATCCCGGATCTCGCGAAGTGTAAGATCATGCAGGCGCTCGTTCAACACCTGAGTCAACGCTTCCAGTTTCTCACGCTTTATTAATGTTTTTACCTCTAAAACGAGAGTTTTAACTATTCCGGATTTTATCGACAAAATGACCATGATCCGGTTCGGACCGAGGGATACCAGTTCCAGACGTTCGAGTTTACCGCTCGATATGTGCGGATTTGTAATTATACTGAGTTGGCTCGAGATGCTCCCGAGTATATCCGTCGCCTGGATCAGAAGTTCTTCGCGGTCGCCGATGTATTCCAGTTTCCGTTCGATCGCCTCGAGGTCTTTCTTCGTCAGATCCTCGATATCCATAAGCATATCTACATAAACCCGATATCCTTTGTCCGTCGGTACCCTGCCCGCCGATGTGTGCGGATGATTCAAATAACCTCGTTCCTCAAGATCGGACATCAGATTCCTGATCGTGGCGGGGGAGAGGTTCAATCCGCTGTGTTTGGCCAGATATCGAGAACCGACGGGACTTGCCGTCAGGATGAAACTCTGGACTACGCGCCGTAGGACGGCTTTATCCCGTTCAGTCAAATCCTCGCGATGAACCATAGATCGATTACCGGACATCTCACTAGAGCGTTAACATATTAATTTCATTACAATTTGGAAAAATAATCAATATATGACTGATTGTCAACAATACTATTAGACCGTCCGGGGTACGCCGGTGATCCTGAACTCTCCGACATAGACTTGATCTGAATGTCCCGGATGTATTGGAAATATCAGGGGTAGCGGCGTGTCAAACATGCAACACCGTTCACGCTTTTTTTCATAAAAAAATATTTCGTATATTTTTTGATTTAATTCTCGCACGACAATTACGGAGATCCGTGCTTCTCGAGGCCGCAACGAAACAACGACGAACTGCCGAAGCATATCTGTTTGTGGCAACAATCATATGGGGCGGGACGTTCGTCGTCGTAAAAGCAGCGCTGTCTGACGTATCTCCGCTCTTTTTTCTGGGCACACGTTTTTTGCTCGCAGCGCTCATCCTGACCCCATTCGTGGTCAGCAGACAAGCCGAATTCACCTCCAACGCGCTGAGAGCGGGAATTCTACTCGGTATTTTCCTGTTTATCGGATTTGCGACACAAACCATCGGTCTGAAATACACAACCGCTTCAAAGTCGGGGTTTATTACAGGTCTGCTCGTCGTATTTACACCGCTCCTGCAGCTTCTCATCGAAAAGCGGATGCCCCGCCCGGGCAACCTGATCGGAATCGTGTTCGTGGTGGCAGGATTGTACTTCCTGACTTCTCCGCGTGGATCTGAATTTAATATCGGCGATGGACTTACACTTGCGTGCGCTTTTTTCTTTGCGCTCTATATCGTCTATCTCGATGTCTACTCGAAAATGTATAACATTCTTGTATTAACCTATATACAGATCGCCGCCGTCGCGATTCTGAGTTTCAGCGGAGCGTTTACAACCGAGACGATGTATATCAATTTTACGGGGAACCTGGTCTTTGCCTTGTTGTATACGGGGTTACTGGCAACGCTCCTGACTACCTATCTGCAAACGAGATATCAACAGCATACGACACCGACCAGAGCGGCAATTATTTTTGCCCTGGAACCCGTTATCTCTGCGATTCTGGCATTCCTTATTCTCTCAGAGATACTCGGCACGGTCGGTATTCTCGGCGGAGCTGCGATTGTAGCCGGATTGATAATCTCAGAACTTTCGGACGAGTTCGAAAGGTGGGGATTCAGATTTAAGGCCTCTAAAAACGATGTAACTGAAGTATAGCTTTGGTTATATGCTTATTTTTCTAAAGGATGATCCGGATAGAAATGATTCGCGTTCATATCTCAATATCGGGAGTTGTCCAGGGTGTAGGATTCAGGTTCTACACAAGCCGGCTAGCGGGAAAAACGAACATTACGGGATACGTTCGTAATCTAGCAAATGGCAGTGTCGAAGTGGAAGCGGAGGGTACGGAATCGGCGGTTGCAGCATTCGTGTCCGAACTGAAAACCGGGCCGCGGCATGCATCGATATCCGGATTTACCATGGAACGTCTCAATCCATTAAACTATAAATCTTTTGATATAAGGTAATTAGAACTAACAACTAAAGGTGATACTAGTGGCAGTTTATACCGGAATCGGTTACGATGTCCATCGTTTTGTAAATGACAAACCGTTATGGCTTGGCGGTGTCGAGATACCTTCTGCTATAGGACTGGAAGGCCACAGCGATGCAGATGTCCTTTTGCACGCAATATCCGACGCTCTGTTAGGTGCAGCCGGTTTAGGTGATATCGGGCGATATTTCCCGGATACTTCCCCTGAATGGAAAGGAGTTAAGAGCACCGTAATCCTCGATAGGGTCAATCGGTTGCTCGTCGATAACGGTTTCAAGATTAATAACGTCGATTCGACGCTAATTCTTGAATCTCCAAAAATAGCCCCTTTTTCAGAGCAGATGAAGGACGTTATCTCCGGACATCTTAAAATATCAAGGGACCGGGTGAATATTAAGGCTACGACCCATGAGCGATTGGGGACGTTCGGAAGATCCGAAGGTGCGGCGGCATTAGCCGTAGTAACCCTGGAAAGCAGCTTATAAGGGATGTTTCGTGGAATCATTTCTAACCTGGCTCACTTCACTGGATTCGATGTCGATCTACCTGGTAATTTTCTTCTTCGCATTCATTGAAAATATTTTCCCACCCGTTCCCAGCGACATTATTATCGTCTTCGCAGGATATATCGCCGGTACGGAAACCGTCGGATTTTTACCGGTCTTCATCGTAGCGGTCATGGGAAGCACGGCGGGATTTATGACGATGTTCGGATTAGGAAGATCTCTCGGAAAAAGAATTGTTGAAAGCGGCAAACTGCCGCTGATCCCGGTGAAGAGTATTCACACTGCCGAACGATGGTTCAGAAAATGGGGTTACGGCCTCATCGCAATAAACAGGTTTTTAAGCGGTACACGAGCGGTCATCGCATTTTTTGCGGGTCTTGCAGCATTACGGATCGAATGGACATTCCTCCTGGCCGCATTGAGTTCGATCTTATGGAATGCGTTGCTTCTCTATGCGGGATTTCTCCTCGGTGAAAACTGGCGCTCAATAGGAGAGTTTTTCAAACAGTATAGGTTATTTTCAACACTCCTGATTACCGTCGTTCTCGTATCTGCAGTAGTATATATAATCTTTAAAAACGTGCGGGCTTCGCGTGCTTGACTTCTTTCTCTATCTCGACAGGCTGTTGTTCGGGCTCCTCAACAGCGGCATGGCAAATCCTGTTTTCGATCTGATCATGCCCGTGTTAACCGATCTGAATAAGTATCCCGTTGCCCTCGTTGTTGCCCTTTTGCTGTGGTTGACGTTGATAATCAAGGGAGGCAGGAAGGGAAGATTCGTCGCAGTTGGACTGGTTGTTGTCATTGCTTTGAGCGATCAGTTGAACAGTTCGGTATTGAAGGCATTATTTCAGCGTGCGCGGCCCTGCCACTTCTCCGACGGTGTGCTCAACGTAGAGACTGTCCGGCTTATCGTCCGATGCGGTACCGGTCTATCCTTTCCGTCATCGCATGCAGTAAACAATGCGGCTGTTGCCGCATTCCTGACGGCCTCTTATCCCGCTTATAAGTGGTATTTTATTATATTTGCAGGTTTCGTCGCATACTCAAGGATTTACGTTGGCGTGCATTTCCCATTCGATGTGCTGGCCGGGATCGTTGTCGGCATACTGTGCGGATTAATCGTTCTCGTGGTGATCCGTCTGAGCGATAACCTGTACTCTCGGATATTCCGAGTACGAAATAAAGGAGTCGCCGATGCGCAAGAGCCGTGAAAAAAAAGTTATTTCCGGGACGGCCGATGAAAGGAAAATGAGCCGCAGATATTTATTGTTTTTATCATTCATATCCGGTTTCATGCTCAGCTTCTCATTTCCGCCATGGGAACTCGGTGTTCTCGCATGCTTCGGTCTGATACCTCTGTTACTCGTATTCGAACTCACCGATGGCTATTCCCGTCCGCTCAGATTTACATACGTCGTTTTCTTCATTTTGCAGATTATTACGGTATATTGGATGGGCGGGTTTGTACATCTGAAACATACGATGCAGATGGTGGGTGGGGGATTACTGTTGGTGGCGCACCCGTTTTTCTTCTTCATCCCGGTGATCGGATATCTTGCAATTCGCCGGACGTTCGGACTGACTCCGGCGCTGATCGCGCTCCCGTTTATCTGGGTGGGATATGAATACGTACACAGCATCGGGGATCTCGCCTTTCCGTGGCAGACGCTGGGTAATACACAATCGTATGATCTGCCACGACTGCAGATAATATCGGTGACCGGCATCTACGGATTGTCCTTCTGGATAATGGTTTTGAATGTTGCCGGGTTCGTGTTGTTCCGTACGCTCGCACTCAGAATTTGGAAGCCCGGATCGATTCAGGCGATATCTCTGGCTGCGCTTATCGTAATTCTTCACCTGTTGCCGTCCTTGTACGGCACGAGAGTACTCAATGCGAGGATGAATTTTGAGGAAACGCTAAGAGTAGGTATAGTACAGCCTGATACCGATCCGTTCGAAAAATGGGATACCGATCGGAGGACAATTCTCGAGCAGTTGATCTCCCAATCCGAAATGCTGCTCCCGGAGAACCCCGACCTTATCGTATGGCCCGAAAATGCAGTCCCTTTCTATGTACTCTTGCCGCAGAACCGGATATTCTTCTGGCGACTTCGGGAATTCATCGATGAAGCCGGAGTTCCGCTGCTCACCGGACTGCCGCATGCAGTCTTCTTTCCCGAAGGAAAGGGACCGCCGACCGCAAAGGTAATTCCGGAAACGGGCGAACGCTATGCTTCATATAACGCTGCGGCATTTTTCAAGCCGGGAACAGATGAGTATGAGTTCTACGGGAAGATTGTACTCGTACCGTTTGCCGAAAAAATTCCGTACTCAGATCTGTTTGAGTTCGCCGTCAGAATACGACGGAACATCGGGGTCGGGGGCTGGGATGCCGGTCAGGATACAACTGTGTTCTCTTTTCCCAGGGATTCTGAACCCGGAATTCCCGAGGAAGTAACATTCGGTGTCGTTATCTGTTATGAATCGGTATATCCCGGGTTCGTGAGGCATTTTGCGAATCGCGGAGCCGGTCTTATTCTCGTGATCACCAATGACAGCTGGTGGGGGAGAACGCCCGGTCCCCGGCAACATCATCAGTTTTCGATCATCAGGGCTATCGAGAACAGGCGGTCGATCGCCCGGGCGGCAAACGGCGGAATATCTTCGTTCATCGATCCGTACGGCGTCGTTCTGTTCGAAACACGTATGTTTACCAGGACACAGACGGTGTATGAAGTGCCCGTCGTGAGAGAAAAATCGTACTATGTACGCTACGGGGATTGGTTTGCGAAAGGTTGTCTCCTGTTGGGTATGCTCCCGGTAATGGCGGCTGCCGGTGAAAACATGAGAAAAAGGATTTTCGCATTCCAGAATAAATACAGTAAAAATAACGACTGATGTAAGCATCAATATGGTTACGCCTCTCTTCGATCCGGTACAAGAGGCGCAACAAGCTATAACACTAAAAAGGGATACCTAGTTACTGAATAACCGTTTATGAATATTAATCAATTTCGATTCAGGCACCGGCTTCGAGTAAGAAATTATGAAGTCGATTGGCAGGGCGTTGTGCATAATACCATTTATCTGCTCTATTGTGAAATAGGCAGAGTCGAATATCTCCGCCATATAGGCGCAGAACTGGACCTGAATTCGATTAATTCCGTTCATCGGATTGTGCTCTCCCGGAATGAGATAGATTATAAAAATCCTGCGAGGTTCGACTCGGAACTCGAAATCTGTACTCGAATCCCTGAAATCGGGAATACAAGTTTTATTTTCGAGGGATTGATAATTGATGTTCAGACGGGAGATACCGTCGTTGAGAATCGGGCATACCATGTCTGGTTGGATGCCTCGATATGGACTCCGGTACGGGTTCCGGAGGATTTCAGGAAATTAGTGAGAAACTATGAAGGATCCGTGCTATCGGAACGGGATACCATTCTGCGTCCTTGATTTAATCGCAGGATATAGAGCTAACCTATTGATTTACAATGTTTTTTTTAATAACTTATAGCCCTTCGTTAAGATAGCCCACCAGATGGGCTATTTTTTTTAGTCTTTTTGCCCGGGAGCCGATATGCAGAGAGAAAACGTAGATGCGATTCGGGAAATCTTTATTCCGGCGATCGAAGCCGGCGGAGCGTTTCTCGTTGATCTTACGGTTCGGGGTGAAAGAAACACAAAAATCGTCGAAGTCTACATCGATACGGAAGAGGGCATCACAGCTGCCCGGCTCGGAGAGTTCAGTAAGGAATTGAACCAATTGCTCGAGCGGCACCACATCATTACAGGAACGTACCGGCTCAACGTATCGTCTCCCGGCCTGGACAGGCCGCTGAAATTAATACAGCAATATAAAAGGAATATCGGCAGAGAGCTGGAACTTCAGGTACATGAAGAAGGCGAACTTCGGAAGATATCTGGAACGCTCAAAGAAGTATCCGATGACGGCATCGTGCTCTCTCTGAAAAAGGTGGGAGCCAGGGCCTTCCCCTTCACTGAGATTCAAAAAGCCCTTATTAAATTACCCTGGTAGGATGATTCAATTTATCGAACGGATCGGAGGATGAGATGAATTACGAAATTACCGAATCATTTGCGCAAATGGTTCGCGAAAAAGGGATCGATAAGGATATACTGGCTGGGATAATCGAAGATATATTTTCAATGATGGTCCGCAAGAAATACGGACCCGACGCGCAGTTCGACGTTATCGTTAATATGGAAAAAGGACACATCGAGATTTATCTCGAACGGGAGATCGTCGAGAAGGTGGAAGATCCGAATCTGCAGATCGATCTCAACACGGTTCGGCGGCGTACTGATGAACCGCTCGAGGTCGGCGATGAATTCGTCGAGCTTGTCGAATTGAACAGGTTCGACCGGCGTCTCATTGTGAGTGCAAAACAGAGTCTGAATCAGCGGATCAAGGAGATCGAAAAAGAAATAATCTTCCAGGAATATAATAAAATGATAGGCGAGATTATCGTCGGGGATATATATCAGATCCGGCGCAATGAAATCCTCGTCATTCATAACAAGAAAGAACTGATCCTGCCGAAGAACGAACAGATTCCAAAAGAGCGATACAAGAAAGGCGATACGCTGCGGGCGGTCATCAAGGAGGTACGGAGGACTGCGGCTGGTAATCCGCAAATCATCATCTCGCGCGCCGATACGCTCTTCCTTCGCAGGTTGTTCGAGCTCGAGATCCCCGAGATACCGGACGCCTACGGCGGGGTCATCGAGATCAAAGGGATCGTCAGAGAACCGGGCGATCGTGCCAAGGTCGCAGTCGAATCGCATGATGACCGGGTCGATGCGGTCGGCGCATGCGTCGGTATGAAGGGAACCCGTATCCACGCGATCGTCAGAGAATTGAATAACGAGAATATCGATGTCATCAACTTCAGTTCCGATGCAATGGTGTACGTAACGCGCTCACTCGCACCCGCAAAAATGAAGGATGTCAAGATCGACCGGGAAGCAAAAACGGCGACGGTCACGGTGGATGTGGATCAGGTTCCGCTGCTTATCGGGAAGAACGGTCAGAATATCCGCCTCGCGGCGAGACTCACCGGCTTTGAGATCAAGGTGAAGAAGATCGGAGGATTGTACGATATCGACCTCAACGAATTCACCGAAGAGCTCGAGGAGATTCAGCCGGGAAGCTTCGCGCTCCTGTCCGAAGCGGGATATACATCGGTCCTTGAAGTGATCGAAGCGTACGATCAGGAGAAAATCGATGTAGAAGATCTTCCGGAAGAACAGATGAAGCGGATCGCAGAAATGCTCCGCGAAGGTCTCGAAGAAGCGGAGGAGGAGGAAGACGAAGAGAGCGCCGTGCCTGAGCAGGCCGGAGAAGCTGATGAAGAGGAGGAGGAAGAAGAAATTACTGAAGGGGAATCCGGACAAACCGAGCAACCCGCCGGAGACCGGCAGGATACGAACGGAGAGCCGCGTAATTCCGAGAATTCCGGAGAGGCGGAGAAGGAGACGGAGGATGAAGAGGGCTCCGATGATGATCGTGTGGGAAATAAAGAACCGAACGAAAAAACAATTGAGCAGTAAGATAAACAAATCCCTGACTAGATGACTACTACAACAGCTCAAAAAAAACAAAAAGTATATAAAATAGCCGCTGAACTAAACCTCAGTCACCAGGTTATTCTCGACTTTCTCGAAAAGCGCGGACATCCGGCGAAAAGCCATATGTCTACGGTCGAACCGGACGTTGTCTCTGAAATTATGCAGTCGTTCAAAAAAGACAAAGACAGCGCTGAACGCCACCAGAGAAAGGTCGCGGAGCTGAGGAAAACGCAGAGGAAGCGAGAACAGGAGCGGGAGAAGGACAAAGGTGAAGATAAAGAATCGGAAGCGGCTGAGAAGCCCGATACTGAAACACGAACGGACAAGATAGCCGCAAGAAAATCGACAGAGGATGCGTCTCAGGCGGACGTCGAAACGCCTGAAACCGGGATGACTGGGGATACTGCGGCACAGACATCGACCCGGAAAGGGCAGGAACTTGAGACGCAGGAAGTAGAAACCGGATCCGGTGAAGGTACGCCCGAAGAAGGGGTAGCAGAAGAAACCGTCGAAGACAAGAAGGCTCACATTAAAGAAAATGCTGAGAAGAAGAGGGCCGCAGGGGATGGATCAAAATCCGCAAGAACCGGGAGGCGCCCACTACCCGGTTTGAAAATCAAGGGACGGGTCGATCTGGGAGGCCTCAGATCAGCACAGCCGGCAGGTGAGGAAGAGTCTGCTGCAGATCGACTCAAGAAGAAGCGCAAAAAGAAGAAAAAGAAGGTCCGTGAAGAAGCCCGTACCGTCGTCCAGAAACAGCGGGATACTGTCGAAACGGAAGATGCGAGCAAGAAAAAGAAGAAAAAGAAAAAACTGCGTCCCCGCCAGGTCGACGAGGGAGAGGTTGCCGAGGCTATCCGGAAAACATTGGCGGCGATGGATGAGACCGGACCAAGCGTCCGCGCAGTTGCACGGAAGAAGAGAAAGAAAGAACGGCTCGAAGAGGAGGCTCGTATTCTCGAAGCGAAGGAGCGCGAGAAATCTGTCCTTCGTGTAATCGAGTATATCACCGTCGGCGAGCTCGCCAACCTGATGAACGTACCCATTAACGAAGTCATTGCGAAGTGTATCGGTCTCGGCATCATGGTGTCTATCAACCAAAGGCTTGAGTCCGATTTGATAACCTTTCTCGCCGATGAATTCGGATTTCAGGTGATGTTCCAGGAGGAATTCGCCGAAGAAGTGGAGGAGGGAAAAGAGACCGAACCCGATGAACTCCTTAAACCCCGAGCCCCGATTGTCACGATCATGGGCCATGTCGATCACGGCAAGACAACGCTGCTCGATTTCATTCGAAAGACCAACGTCGTGGCGGGAGAATCCGGAGGCATTACCCAGCATATCGGTGCGTATGAGGTCATGCTGGAAAACGGAAAGACGATCACGTTTCTCGATACACCCGGACACGAAGCTTTTACAGCAATGCGAGCCCGCGGTGCACAACTAACGGATATCGTCGTCCTCGTGGTCGCCGCCGACGATAACGTCATGCCTCAGACCATCGAAGCGATCAATCATGCGCAGGCAGCGAACGTGCCTATTATAGTTGCGATTAACAAGGTCGATAAACCGAACTCAAATCCGGAGCGGGTACGCCAGCAATTATCGGAACGCAACGTTCTTGTCGAAGAGTGGGGAGGTAAATACCAATCCGTCGAGATCGCCGCGAAACATGGCAAGAACATCGATACGCTGCTTGAAAAAATTCTCCTCGAATCGGAGCTGCTCGATCTGCGTTCCAATCCGGATAAATCAGCCCGCGGCGTTCTCATCGAAGCCGAACTCGACCGCGGTAAAGGCATCTTGGCTACCGTGCTGGTCCAATCCGGTACGCTCAAGATCGGCGATCCTTTCATTGCAGGATTATTCAGCGGCAGAGTCAGGGCGATGTACGACGAGCGGGAGAATCGGATCGAGGTTGCGCCCCCCTCGAAACCGGTCCAAGTTACCGGCTTCGACGGAATGCCGAAGGTCGGCGATAAATTCGTCTCCATGGAGGACGAAGCCGAAGCCCGGGATATTGCGACAAAACGCCAGCAGCTCAAACGTGAGCAGGATCTTCGTCAGATAAGACATGTAACGCTCGACGATATTTCGAAGAGCATTCAGACCGGCGAGGTCAGAGAACTCTCCACCATCGTCAAGGGAGACGTTGACGGATCAGTCGAGGCTCTCTCGGAGGCGCTGGAAAAACTCTCGACGGATGAGGTCAAAGTGCGGGTCATCCACCGCGGCGTCGGTGCCATCAACGATGCGGACGTTCTCCTGGCAGCGGCTTCGAGCGCGATCATCGTCGGATTCCATGTCCGGCCGCTTACTTCATCGCGGCGGCTTGCTGAGAATGAAAAGGTCGAGATCAGATTATACAGCGTTATCTACGACGCGATTAACGAAGTGAAGAGCGCGCTTGAGGGACTTCTCACTCCCGATATCAAAGAGGAGATCACGGCAACCGTCGAGATCAGGGAGACATTCAAGGTGCCCAAGGTCGGTACGATTGCCGGCTGTTACGTCCAGGACGGCAAGATCGTCCGCAATAATAGGATCAGACTAGTCCGCGACGGCATCGTGATCCACGAAGGCGGCATCTCTTCGCTGAAGCGCTTTAAAGACGACGTCAGGGAGGTCGAGAGCGGTTACGAGTGCGGGATCAGCATTGATGGTTATAACGACATTAAAGTCGGAGATATAATCGAAGCATTCCGTGTCGTTGAAACCAAACGGACGCTTGCATAATCAGGCATTAAGAATCGGAGGTTGCACGGATGTCGATTCGAACCGAAAAAGTAGCGTCGCTGCTGAAGACGGAATTAAGCGAGATCATCCTCAGAGAGATCACGCTGGACAAGCCGGGATTTCTGACCGTAACGGAAGTAAAGGTAACGGCGGATCTGAAAATCGCCAGGGTGTTTCTGAGCGTATATGCCGAACCGGAGAAGCAGGACCTCATCATGAAGGAATTAAACCGCCGGAAAGGAGAGATCCGGCATCTGCTGGGTGGACGCATCAGATTGAGATTCACCCCCGATCTCCAGTTTTTACTCGACACAACGCTCGAACGAGTCGAAACGCTCGAAAAAATATTCAAAAAAATCCGGGAGAATGATACCTAAACCGGAGATCGAAGTTCTCACCGCGGGTTCGGACGGCATCCCCGGCAAACTTCTTGGTGGAGCCGTAGTACTCGTCGATAAACCCAAAAGCTGGACCTCGTTCGATGTAGTCAATAAAATCAGACGGCTCTTCGCCGTCAGAAAAGCGGGTCATGCAGGAACGCTCGATCCGATCGCGACGGGCCTTCTCATCGTCTGTACGGGAAATATGACGAGATCCGTAAACTCGTTTGTCGGCATGGATAAACGCTATACAGGCGTTGCACGGCTCGGCGAGATCACCCCGAGCTACGATGCGGAAACGGAAGTCAGTGAAACCCGGATCGTCGAAGGTATATCGGCCTCTTTAATTGCCGACGCCGCAGAAAAGTTAACGGGCGATATCGAACAGGTCCCCCCGATGTATTCTGCGGTAAAGATCGGCGGCAGGAGACTGTACAGACTAGCGCGGAAGGGAATAACCGTAGCGCGCGCTCCACGGCAGGTTCGCATTCACGAATTCACCGCCGCGATTATCGATCTGCCGTTTATATCTTTCGAGATACTCTGTTCGAAGGGAACGTACATCAGGACGCTCATACACGAACTCGGAGCGCTGCTCGGGCCGGGAGCACATGTCACCGAATTGAGAAGAACCGCCGTCGGACCTTATCGCGTCGACGAAGCCCTCGGCATGCCCGATTTGATAGCTCTGGGAGAGGAAGAGCGGCAATGAAGATCATTCGCTCGCTGAACGAAGCAGATTCTCCCCGGAAATCGATATGTACCGTAGGCAGTTTCGACGGGGTGCATCTGGCGCATCAGGCGATAATCGGAGAAGTAACCGAGCGGTCCGGACTCCACGGAATGCGAAGCGTCGTTTGCACATTCGATCCGCATCCGAAGGAAGTAGTGCACTCGAATAAAGGTCCGGTAGAACTGCTGACGACGCTCGACGAACGCATTGCCCGCTTTGAGAAGCTGCGTATCGACTGCTTGTTTATAATTCCGTTCACCTACGAGTTCTCACGGCTGCCGGCCCGGAATTTCTACCGGCGATATATCGTCGACGGGATCAGCGCCGCGGAGGTGGTGGTCGGATACGATCATATGTTCGGCCGGGACCGTGAATCGGGAATAAGGGAACTCGTCGGGTACGGTACGGAGTTCGGCTTCGGAGTTCATACCGTCCCCCCATACCGTGTGGATGAAACGATCGTCAATTCGAGTAAAATCCGGACGCTGCTGGCCGAAGGACTCGTCGACAAAGCGGCAAAACTACTGGGATGGAATTATTCCGTAAGCGGGACCGTGGTTCCGGGCGAAGGAAGAGGAAGAAATATCGGCTTTCCGACCGCGAACATAGAGCCCGGACACGAGAAAAAACTGATACCGGGCAACGGTGTATACTACATACACGGAGACGTCGATGGAGAAATCGTTCCCGGAATGCTCAATGTCGGCGTGAGGCCGACGTTCTATTCGAACGGACGGAGAACGATCGAGGCTCATTTTTTCGGGCAACCCGGCGATCTCTACGGAAAGGTTTTAACGATCGAATTTATCAGGAAGATCAGAAATGAAGTCAGTTTCAACTCGCCGCAGGAACTCATCGAAAGGCTGCATAGAGACAAAGAATTCTGTCTGAAGATTACATCGCAACCATAAACATTCAATCAATCCATAGAGGAGTTGCTCAACAATGTCATTAACAAAAGAACAAAAAGGGGAGATCGTCACGAAATACGGAAAATCGATTCAGAATTCCGGACTTCCCGAAGTACAGATTGCAATACTGACCGCCAGGATCAACGATTTGACGGGACACTTTGATTCCCACAAAAAAGATCATCATTCCCGCCTGGGACTATTGAAAATGGTCGGTAAAAGACGCCGACTGCTCAACTATCTTATGAAGAGAGATATCGAACGTTACAGAAAGATCATCGACGATCTGAACATCCGTAAATAATTCGGTTTTTTCCAGTACTATTGGACACAAGGAGCGTTAATGGAAATTCGAAAAGAGATGCAATTAAACGGCCGCACACTGTCGCTGTCGACGGGGAAATATGCCAAGCAGGCTGACGGCGCGGTGATGATACAATACGGCGATACGATGGTGCTTGCGACCGTCGTATCCGCAACAGTAGCGAAAGAAGGTCAGGACTATTTTCCGCTTCAGGTCGAATACCGTGAGAAAATCTCCGCGGCAGGAAGAATTCCTGGCGGCTTTTTTAAACGGGAAGGCCGGCCTACCGAAAAGGAGATCCTGTCCTCCCGTTTAATTGACAGACCGATTCGCCCCCTTTTCCCCGATGGGTATATGTTCGAGACGCAGGTCCTCGTGACGGTGTACTCATCGGATCAGGAAAATGACAGCGACGTGCTCGGGGGCATCGGCGCTTCAGCCGCGCTGATGATCTCCGATATACCTTTCAAAGGACCGATATCCGAGGTGCGGATCGGAAGAGTTGCGGGTGAATTGATCGTCAATCCGACGCACCAGCAGCTTGAACAGAGCACTATCGACGTCATCGTCGCGGGCACGAGCGAGAGCATCGTTATGGTCGAAGGCCAATCGATGGAGATATCGGAAGAAGAAATGCTCGATGCACTTCGCATTGCGCACGATGCGATCAGAAATATCAACGAGCTTCAGCTTGAACTGATACGCGAAAGCGGGAGGGCAAAGCGTGAATTCCAGACCGCCGAAATTCCGGAAGAGATCATTGCTGCAGTTAAAGAACTCGCAACGGAGAAAATAAAACAGAACAACCGTTCCACCGTGCCGAAGGAGGAGCGGAGGGAAAACAGGATCGCCATAAGCACAATGGTGCAGGAATCGCTTGTGGAACGATTTCCGGAACAGACATCCGTTATCGAGGAGGTAATCCACGATATCGAGAAACAGGATATGCGTGAAATGATCCTGTCCGAGAATAAACGTCTCGATGGAAGATCGACTACCGATATCCGCCCGATCAGCTGCGAGATCGGCGTACTACCGCGTACCCATGGATCCGCGCTATTCACGCGTGGTGAGACTCAGAGTCTCACGAGCATGACGCTCGGCACGAAAATGGACGCGCAGTTGATCGAGGGCCTTCTGCCTGAGTCGACTAAACGGTTTATGCTGCATTATAATTTCCCGCCGTTCTCGGTCGGGGAAGTCGGCAGGGTTATGGGGCCGGGACGCAGAGAGATCGGACATGGAAATCTTGCCGAGCGGGCGTTGCGGAAGGTTCTTCCCGGTGAAAAAGATTTTGCGTACACCATCCGCATCGTCTCGGACATTCTCGAATCGAACGGGTCGTCGTCAATGGCAACCGTCTGTGCCGGATCGCTGGCGCTGATGGACGGCGGAGTACCGGTAAAGTCGGCCGTTGCCGGCATCGCTATGGGTCTGATAAAGGAGGGAGATCGCGTTGCAATTCTGAGCGATATTCTCGGCGACGAAGATCACCTGGGCGATATGGATTTCAAAGTGGCCGGTACGTCGAGCGGCATCACCTCGTTTCAGATGGATATCAAGATCGAAGGAATCTCCTTCGACGTACTCGAGAGAGCGCTCCGCCAGGCAAAAGAGGGAAGACTGCATATTCTCGACAAGATGAACGCGACGATCGAAATGCCCCGCTCGGAACTCTCGAAATTCGCTCCGAGCCTCATCACAATCTCAGTTCCTCCGGCTATCATCGGTACGATCATCGGCCCGGGCGGAAAAAACATCCGCAATATCATCGCGGAAACCGGAACGGAGATCAATATCGATCAGGACGGAACCGTGACGATCGCAGCGATGACCCAGGAATCCGGCGATAAGGCGAAAGCGATCATTGAGAAATATGCCGAACAACCCGAAGTAGGGAAGACCTATAACGGCGTTGTCAAACGGCTGATGGATTTCGGGGCATTTGTCGAATTTCTGCCGGGTACCGAGGGACTCGTCCATATTTCACATCTTGATATGAGCAGGGTCGAAAAAGTCAGCGATGTTGTGAAAGTAGGCGACCCGCTTGAAGTAAAGCTTATAAAGATCGACAACGAGGGCAGATTTAATCTCAGCAGGAAGGCGGTCCTGATGGGTGATGACTTCCATCTGGACGAAAGCAGCGATGAGAACAGAGGGGGAGACCGGAGAAGACACGGAAGACGACCGCCTCGAAGGTCATAAACGAAACCGGAACGTATCTATGAAAAAACTACTGTTCATTATACTCGACGGATACGGACTCGGCACCGACGACTCGGTCAGCGCGATCGCCAGGGCACGGCAGCCGTTCCTCGATTCGCTATTCGACTCGAAACCATGGACCTGGGCGAACGCGTCGGGTGAAGATGTCGGGTTACCCGAAGGACAGATGGGAAATTCTGAAGTCGGCCACATGAATATCGGCGCGGGGAGAGTCGTCTACCAGGACATTACCCGCATCGATAAATCGATCAGAACCGGGGATCTATTTAACAATAAAACGCTGCTGGAGCTGACGGAGTATGTGAAGACGCATAACGTCAAATTGCATCTGCTGGGATTGTTTTCCGACGGCGGCGTACATAGCCACCTCCGGCACCTGTACGCTCTGCTTGAGGTCGCAAAGCGGGCGAATCTTGATAAGGTATTCATTCATGCGTTTATGGATGGCCGCGATACTCCGCCTCAGAACGGCGTAAAATACGTTCGCGAGTTTCTCTCGAAAGCGAGGGAGATCGGGACCGGCAGACTAGCTACCATCGTGGGCCGTTATTATGCGATGGATCGCGATAAAAGATGGGAACGCATTGAGAAAGCACATCGCATGCTGACGGAGTCCGAAGGAGCGTTGTACGAGGATCCGGTTGCCGCTTTGCAGGATTCGTACGACAATAAAGTTACCGACGAATTCGTTCTTCCCGTGGTGCTCACTGAAAACGGATCTCCCGTTGCCCGCATCGAGGACGGCGACGCTGTGCTATTCTTTAACTTCCGGACCGATCGTCCGAGAGAAATTACCGTCGCCCTGACGTATCCGGAATTTGTGGAGTTCAAACGGAAGCAACTCAATCTGGCTTACTATACGATGACGCCGTACCAGAAGGATTTTACATTTCCGGTCGTCTTCGAGCCCCAGTCGCTGTCGAATACCTTGGGCGAATATCTCTCGGCGCGCGGCTTGACCCAGCTGCGCATTGCGGAGACCGAAAAATATCCGCACGTCACCTTTTTCTTCTCAGGCGGTCGCGAAAAACCGTATAAAGGCGAGGACAGAATTCTCGTACCGTCACCTCGGGATGTACCAACTTACGATAAGAAACCGGAGATGAGCGCATATGAGGTTGCAGAGAAAGCGATCGAGTCGATAAATAATCATCGTCCCGATTTTATCTGTCTGAACTTTGCCAATCCGGATATGGTGGGACATTCCGGCGTCATGGAAGCGGCCGTGAAGGCCGTTGAGACCGTCGATATCTGCGCTCAGAAGGTCGTCACCGCCGCACTTGAACATGACTATGTAGCCGTGATCACCGCCGACCATGGCAATGCGGATATTATGATCGATACCGACGGCGGTCCCCATACCGCACATACGACAAATCCGGTCCCTTTCATCGTTATCAAGGAAGGATTTAAAGGACCGCTTCGGCCCGGCGGACGGCTCGGCGATTTCGCTCCTACGCTCCTGGAATTGATGGGACTTCCGGTTCCGCCGGAAATGGATGGAGAATCTTTACTCAAATCGAATGAGGTTGTCAACGCAACCTGACGAACAATCAATTATAAGCGTTTCCCCGGTCAGAGGACTCAGAGGCGATGTTCATCTCCCGGGCGATAAGTCGATAGCTCACCGTGCCGCTATATTCGGCGCCCTGGCCGAGGGGGAGAGTACGTTTGATAATTTCCCTGACGCCCAGGATCCGGCAACGTCCGTAGCGTGCCTCGAAAAACTAGGCGTACAAAGCGATCTCTCGCTCGCGACGTTCAAAGTTGCAGGAAAAGGAAGATACGGATTTCATGCATCTCCGGAAGCGCTCGATGCACGAAATTCTGGTACCACGATGAGACTCTTCGCTGGATTTCTCGCAGGACAGCCTTTCAAGAGCGAGATCACGGGTGATGAGTCGCTCATCAAAAGACCGATGAGAAGAGTTATCGAGCCGTTGAACATGATGGGCGCACGAATATCCGGATCGGAGCGGGGCACTGCGCCGCTGCACATTTCCGGATCAAAGCAACCGCTGCGATCGATTCGTTATGAAATGCCGGTTTTCAGCGCACAGGTGAAATCAGCGGTGCTATTGGCCGGCTTGTTTGCGGATGGAACGACGACAGTCGTCGAACGGCAAAGAACCCGCGATCATACCGAACGGATGCTGCGGCTGCCCGTACGAAAATCTCCGGGCGGACACGAAATAAGCATCGCTTCGGATATGGTCATTCGGCCGTTGCACATGACAATTCCGGGAGATCCATCGTCCGCTGCGTTCTTTATCGTTGCCGCATTGATCATTCCGGACAGCGATCTCGTCATCAGAAATATCAGTCTGAATCCGACCCGCATCGCATATGTACATGTTCTGAGGTCTATGGGGGGGGATGTCCAAATACTCTCGAAAAGAGAGAACGAGACCGAGGAGATCGGTGACATCCGGGCGAGAAGCTCACGGCTCAAAGGAGTAACCCTTCAGGGAGAAGAGATACCGCTGGTAATAGATGAGCTCCCCATTCTCGCCGTTGCCGGTGCCTCGGCCGAAGGACTCTTCACCGTAAAGGATGCGGAAGAGCTCAGAAACAAAGAATCGGATCGAATAGCCAATGTCGTCAACAACCTTCGGGCAATGGGCATCGATGCCCACGAATTCCCCGACGGTTTCTCGATACGAGGCGGTACGTTGCGCGGCGGTGCGGGGTTGGACAGTTACGGAGATCACCGGCTCTCTATGGCCGCCGTCGTTTCCGCTATGGCGGGCGACCGGGAATCCATGGTTAAAAATTATCAGGCGTCGAAGGTTTCGTTTCCGCGATTTCTTGAGATACTCAATTCACTTAAAACATCATAACCGAGGTTGATTATGGCCAGCGTTCGACTCGAAAATGTGGAAAAAATTTACGAAGGAAACATTGTTGCGGTACAGAATTGCAATATCGAGGTCAAGGACAAAGAATTCGTGGTTTTAGTCGGACCCTCCGGCTGCGGGAAGTCTACGACGCTCCGAATGATCGCCGGACTTGAGGATATATCCCGGGGAACGATCTACATCGACGAACAGCCGGTGAATGATCGGCCTCCCAAGGACAGGGATATCGCAATGGTCTTTCAAAATTACGCCCTGTATCCGCATATGAGCGTTTACGAGAATATGGCCTTCGGGTTGAAATTGCGGAAATTTCCGAAAGCCGAGATAGAATCCCGCGTTCGAGAGGCGGCGAAGATACTGGGGATTGAGGAATATCTCGATCGAAAACCGAAAGCGCTCTCGGGCGGACAACGGCAGCGCGTTGCAGTCGGAAGGGCCATCGTACGGAAACCGAAAGTGTTCCTGTTCGACGAACCCCTCAGCAATCTCGATGCCAAGCTCCGTGTACAGATGCGTACGGAAATCTCGAAACTGCATCACAAACTTGAGGCAACGATGATCTACGTAACCCACGATCAGATGGAGGCGATGACAATGGGGGATAAGATTGTGGTAATGAAGGACGGATACATACAACAGATCGATACGCCGCTGCGGATTTATAACTATCCTTCGAACATCTTCGTGGCGGGATTTATCGGCAGCCCGTCGATGAATTTTGTCGATGGCAAGATTCTTTCGGAGAACGGATTGCAATTTAAACAGTCCGACGGACCGCTCGCGTTTGCAGTACCCGACGGGCAGCTGAAACTCCTTGAGAATTATCGCCAGAAATCGATGGTTGTCGGAATCAGACCGGAACATATACATGATGTCTCGGCCCGGAATGAGGGCTATCGCGTTGTTCCCGTTCAGGTACAGGTAGAAGTGGTCGAGCCGATGGGAAACGAGATCTTCGTATACTTCATCGTCGGAAATTCATCCCAGCTCGTAGCCCGGATTCCGACGGCGCTCGAGAGCGGAAATCCGATGCCCGAAGCGGGCCGTCCGTTCCAGCTCTATTTCGACGTAGACCGGATGCATTATTTCGATACTGATACCACGGTAGCGATCGGTCGCGAGGATCAGGTGATTCACCAGCCGGAGATGGCCTAACGGAGCGTAAGATATGAATGGTCGGATACCAGTCGCGCTTTCGATAGTCTTTGGTACGGATTCGCTCGATTTTCTTCAGAGAATGTCGACCAACGATATTCTCATACTCGGCGAGAACAAGGGTATAACGACTATCTTTACCACTGCAAAAGGGAAAATTATCGACGTTGTGGATCTCTACCGTTATGGGGAGGTTTTGTACGTGCTGCACAGCGCGGGGACTGAAGGTTCACTGGCGGAGATATTTGACAAATATGTGATACTGGAGGATGTAAAGTTCGCCCGCGGAGAGCATCAACTCCTGTTTTATCCTTCGGATGCTCCCCGGAATATGGAAGTCCATCAGACAATCGACGGAGCGCTGGCATTCAGCGCTCCTCGCGTTTTAAAGGCAGGGTATGCAATTGCCTATCCGGTCGGCGTGGAAATAGCCTCAGATAAAAAGCCGCAAAGCATTACGTATGAAGATTTTGAATCGATACGTCTTGCATCGGGAATACCCCTTTACCCGCATGAGATTAACGACCAGGTCAATCCGTTCGAGGCGGGATTACTCCAATATGTAAGCTGGACGAAAGGCTGTTATATCGGTCAGGAGGTTATTGCCCGTCTGGATTCGTCGGGAAGGAACAAACGGTTTTTAACCGGTTTCAGATTTGACGGCCATGTCGCAGCCGAATCCGGTATCGATGTGCTGAACAGGGGTAGACTATTTGCAGGCGAGGAACTGTTAAATTATCAATTTACATCGGTCGGATATTCCGATTCGATGAAGGCATCGATCGGGTTCCTTCGAATCGAAAAGAAGAATCTGTCGGCGGGAAGTCCCATTACACTTGAAACGGAAAAAGGACTTCTCACCGGTGAAATCAGCAATTTCCCTTCCTAATAGCGTATTTTGCTCCCGATACAGTGTGGAGGAATCGGGGTTCATTTTTTGGAAGTAACAGCGCATGAAAGACAGAGGTTGCCTATGTCCAAACCGGCAGTGCTGATTACCGGATCCGGTCGCCGACTCGGAAGAAAAATTCTCTATGCCTTTCACCGGCATGGCGGATTCGATCTGGTACAGCATTACAATGCTTCGGATGACGAAGCGGAGGAGGCGCGGGAGCGGATACAAAGCGAAGGGGGGAGTGTGCTTGGAATTAAGGCAGATCTGAGGAATCCGGTTGAAATAGCGGCTCTGTTCAAGAAAATAGGTTCGGATATCGGGCGGCTGGATGTGCTTATCAATAACGCTGCAATTTTCAACAGATTTCGCTGGGATGATACGGATGTAGATGCCTGGGACGATCTTCACCGAATAAATCTCAGAGCAGTCTACCTGTGCTCGCAGGCAGGCGCGCACCTAATGATGAAGAATCCCGGAAAGGGGAGGATCATAAACGTGGCATCGTTGGGCGGAATACAGGCGTGGAAAAATCATATCCATTACAGCGCGGCGAAAGCCGGTGTAATCAACCTGACCAAATCGCTTGCAAAGGCGCTGGCGCCCTCGATCACCGTAAATGCGATCGCACCCGGCACGATTATCGTACCCGGAGAAGAGGACCCCGATGTGCGTCATATCGATGAGGATAGGATTTTATTGAAAAGATACGGGCAACCCTCTGATATAGAAGAAGTAATGCTCTTTCTCGCAACTCAAGCATCATATATTACCGGTATTGTAATTCCGGTTGACGGGGGACAATCGGTAGGTTCTATTGACATTTAATTTTACCGGAAGGATTTGTCATGACTAAAAAATTACGGAAAGCGCCGAAGGCTTATATCAATCTTGATTTTCTGAAAAGTTCGGATGGCCGGATCATCCGAATGCTCTCGGAGTTTCTGGAACCTCTCTCGCGATTTAAAAAGCAGAGAATTGCAGATACGATCGTATTCTTCGGTTCCGCCCGGACAAAGTCGTTCGACGACGCCTCTCGCGAGCTTACGGCGGCGGAAGAGGCTCTTATTAAGAACACCGACACGGTGTTGGAACCGGAACTTCGAAGAAATCTCCATGATGCAAAAAATGCAGTCTATATGGGTAAGTATTACGACGATGCCATCGAGCTGTCTAAGAAACTGACCCTCTGGTCGAAATCTCTCAACTCGACGCACCGGTTTGTCGTATGCTCCGGCGGCGGACCCGGAATGATGGAAGCTGCGAATAAAGGTGCCCTGGAAGCCGGGGGAAAATCAATCGGCCTCAACATCAGCATAGCGATGGAACAATATCCGAACCAATACATCACACCCGAGCTGAATTTCGAGTTTCACTACTTCTTTATGCGGAAATTCTGGTTCGTTTACCTGGCGAAGGCGCTGGTGATCTTTCCGGGCGGATTCGGCACCCTCGATGAATTGTTCGAGGTTTTAACGTTGCTGCAGACCCAGAAGGTTAAAAAACATCTTCCCATCATTATTTACGGGACAAAATATTGGAAGGATATACTTAATTTCGATCGAATGCTGGAGTATGGCGTTATCAGCGAAGCCGATATGCAGTTGGTTACCTTTTGCGATACGGTCGACGAGGCGTTCGAGTACCTCAAAGATGAATTGAGCCGGTATTACCTGAAAACCGCAAAAAAAGAGCAGGAGGTATGAACATAACCTTCCGTGTTTGATAAACCCGGCAGGTCTACAATGTTACGGGAATTGTTTTTGCCGAAAAATGTGTTATATTATTCAGCTTAGAGGGGGTGAATGGATTCGACGGGGTGAGAATGAGCAAAACTGCATGCGCTGCTCTCCGAGTTGCAGCATAATAAAGCGGAAAAACTATAAGTGCAGACAACAACTACGCACTGGCTGCTTAATAACTAAGCGGTCCGTTTCTCAGAATCTTCGCCCGATGGGGTTTTGAGAAACGTCGCCACAGTCGGGCTGGCCTTCTTACCGGGCGCAGGGTAAGGGGCGAGAAACTTCTGCGATAGGGCAGTGGACGGCATGTCCGGTTAGCTTACACTGTCCGAATATACACAACCGGAATACGCATGTAGACGTTTTGTGTGTTTTCACTTCGGACCGGGGTTCGACTCCCCGCACCTCCACAAAACAGGATATTTACGAGTGTAAGTTATTTACGTTAATAAGTTATATTATTCGCTGGAAATCTTGTACAACCCTTGTACAAGATTTTTTTTATATACTCCTTCCTTTACGTACCTGCATTACCATCGTAACCGACTAAGAACGAAAGGGAAGAGAAAATTCGAGTAAGTCTGTAAATAAAAAAATTGAGAACATTCAAGGGGAAATCGCGAAAATGCGGGGATCTCTCCCGAA
>CAZBUK010000009.1:40490-68263 GCA_964495085.1 uncultured Ignavibacteriales bacterium | reverse complement strand
AAGTTATTCCTTTTCCAATGCAATATTCCACTATGTTCACTTAGTCTATAATTATTTTGGACACCAATGAACCATAATCATAGATAATTCATCGGTTCATTCCTTCTCCTTCCGGTACTCCATAGCCTGCGGAAAATAGTACATCAGCGCCTGCTGAACGTTGAACTGATGCTTCTCGCCGAATCTGATCTTATGGGTAACGAGCTGCGGCTTCACCGTCGTCCCCTTGTCTTTTGGATTGCGTTCTTCTCTTTTCTTAAATTTTTCTGTTGCTTCAAATCCACCTGATGCACGGGATTCTTTTTCCCCATCAGTATGTTGCTCTTCCTCCGAGGCCGGACTTTCAAAATTCTGAATGCTCTCCAATTCGTCCTGAATTCTCCGGAAGACATTTCTTTTTTCGCTCCCGTTCTGAGAAACGACGCCGATCTCGAGACTATACCGGTTCGTACCCTGAACGAATGCCAGACGTTCGATCTGATCCCACTCGATCCCCAGCTTCGATCTGCCCAGAAAGATTCCCCGCTTCCCGATAATATTGAGGAAGGTAAATTGGCTGATCATTCCTCCGAATCCGATGAGCAGCGCCCACAATGAGGAGAGCAATGCCTCGGACCGCGTCACCACAGCAGCGACGAGCGCTAACATCATGAGTAACATGAGATAGATCATCTTATACTCGTCGGGAGAAATCCATTTGACCACGACTTCACCGTGTCCCCATTCCTTCCAGATGCTATAATAGCGATATCCCTGATATCCGAAGAGCAGGATGAATCCGACGCCGATAACCGCTATAAGTGTGAGATAATTCATAGGCCGTACAACAGAGTAATTGCTTCGAACATAATTTCCGTGGGGCCGCCGACCGGCAGTATCGCCGTTGTGTGAAAATATTCCCGTGTTCAAGTGAACGGAAGATCCCGGGTGATCACCGCTCCGTTCGGAAACATTCAATCCTTGGGTACCACGACATCGTACCACGTTTTCTTTTCCCGGTCGCCGATCTCGTCGATATGGAGATGTTTCGTTTCCGTGAACTCCTTCAATCCGTCCAATCCGAATTCTCTTCCGATGCCGCTCTGCTTGTAGCCGCCGAACGGCGCTTTCTCGGATATGAGATGCCACTCGTTGATCCAGACCGTTCCGGCCCGAAGCCGCTGCGCAAGACCGACGGCTTTATCCCGGTCTCTCGACCAAATGCCCGCCGCGAGTCCGTAGATCGATTCATTCGCCATCCTTATTGCATCGTCAGTGTGTTTATAAACGATCACCGTCAGCACTGGTCCGAATATCTCTTCCTGCGCGATGGTCATCGTATTATCGACTCCCCCGAAGATCGTCGGCTCGATGAAATATCCTCCGGCAAGTTCTGCGTCCTTAGGCGCTTTTCCGCCGGTCAGGACCTGCGCGCCTTCGTCAATCCCTTTCCGGATATATCCGAGAATTCGGTCATGTTGATTCTTCGAAACAACCGGACCCAGATCGGTTGCCGGGTCTGCCGGGTCGCCCATTTTTATTTTATCGGTCTTCTCGATAAGTTTACGGGTAAATTCACCGGCGATCGATTCGGGTATAAAGAGACGCGAGCCGGCTTCGCAGCATTGTCCCTGATGGTAAAATATCGCATAGAACGATCCGTCGAGAGCGAGATCCATGTCGGCGTCGTCGCAGACGATGTTCGCGGATTTGCCCCCGCATTCCAGAGTGCACTTTTTCAAGGTTTCCGAAGCGGCGGCCATGATCCGTCTGCCGGTGTCGGTAGAGCCGGTGAACGAAATTTTATCGACCCCCGGATGACGCACTAATACGGCTCCGGCTTCTTGTCCGTACCCCGGGACTATATTGACCACGCCGGGGGGAAACCCGACCTCGTGCATTATCACCGCAAGTTCCATCGCGGTCACGGGCGTTACCTCGGACGGTTTCAGAACGACCGTATTGCCCGCGGCGAGTGCAGGACCGAGCTTCCATATCGCCATCTTGAGGGGGAAGTTCCAGGGAATGATCGCTCCGACGACGCCGACGGGTTCCCGAATGATGAGATTCTTGCTGAATCCCGGCTTGTTCATCCCTTCGACCGGTTCGGAAAGATCGAGAGACGCGAGTTTCGAGAAATAGTTCATGCTCCGCGCACTGAGGAACACGTCTTCCTTCGCTTTTCGTATCGTCGATCCGGAGTCGAGCACCTCCAATTCAACCAGCTCTTTAAACCGCTCGTTTATTTTGTCGGAGACGGCTTTGAGGAGTGCGGCGCGTTCGTCGCGTCCCATATGCGGCCAGGGTCCTTCGTCGAATGCCCGGCGAGCCGCTGCGACCGCGGTGTTCACGTCGTCCTGGCCGGCCTCATCGACCTTCGCTACAACGGAACAATTAAACGGATTTATTGATTCGAGCGTTCGTCTCTGAGCTGATCGGACAAATGCACCGTTAATATAGAGGGGGTACTCGCGCATTGGAATCCTCCGTCTCACAAGCCCGGTTTATAGAGAGTGAAAATAAGAATCAACAGCAGGAAGATGCCCTGCAGGCGGATAAACTGGGACTGCCGGTTGTGTGCGCGCATGAGTTCGCCGGGCAATCGCGGATTCTCTTTCCCTTCGGCCAGTTCCTTATATATTTCCTTCCTTCGCTTCCCGATATTGATCGAAGCGTATACTCCGTTGATCATCATCACGAGGAAAATGAGCAGTTTGCCGGTCAGCCAGCCGCTGGTGAACGGCCCGTAGCCGTACAGATTCATCAGGCCGATCCCGCTGAAGATCATTACCACGACCGCGATCGGCGATAGTAAACCGACCTTTGATATGGTGTCCAGCATCCGGAGACCTTCCCGGTAATCATCGGTTTTACGGAGCGAACGCTCGAGGATCGGTGTAATGACCACGACGCCGGCGAGCACACCGAAGCCGATCAGGTGAAGCAGGAGATACAGGTAGATCATGGGCGGGTTTTACTCCTTTGTTTTTTTATTTTAGGTGCGGCAGTTTGCGCGATCATCTGCGCGAGATGCGATTTCATGTGATCGTTCGCATCGGTCAGTACATCCGCGAGCGTCATGACGCCCCGTTCGGGATGGTTGCCTTTCCGGTCCCAGGCGTCGAGCGGAATACGGTTGAGAATCTCAAGCATGCTCGACCGGAGAAGACCGAAGAGCAACAGCGACTGTCTCCGGTCACGTTCGGCGTAGAACAGGGTACCGGCCCACTTCTCCTGATCGTACGGCATGAGGTCCGACCCGTCCTCCGCGATGATCTTCATCATGCGGACTGTATCGTTCAGAGCCGAGTCGACCATATGCTGCAATATTTCCTGCGGCGACCATTTATCCGGGTGTTTCCGTTTAACGATCTCGTTCTCGGGAATACCTTCGACCACCGCTTTGAGCGCATCGTACATGACTTCGAATTCAAGCAGCGCGGAGTTGATATCTTTATCGTTCATTTAAATTTCCCTTTACAGTTTGCATGTCTGTGCATTATTGCTCCGCTGCCGGTGCATCCAGAGCAAACTTGACGGCGGCATTAAATCGCCGCCCGTCTGCTCGAACTATACACGTTCAACGATCGTTGATATTCCCTGGCCGACGCCGATGCACATTGTTGCAAGTCCGTACCGAACGCCTTGCCGGCGCATCGAAAACAGGAGCGTTGTCATGATCCGCGCGCCGCTGCATCCGAGCGGATGTCCCAACGCGATAGCGCCTCCGTTCACGTTGGTTTTATCGGGTGGCAGGTCGAGATTGCGCATGACGGCAATTGCCTGAGCAGCGAACGCTTCATTGAGCTCTATGATACCGATATCCGAAATTGAAAGTCCGGCGCGCTTCAGCGCCTTCTCCGTCGCCGGAATCGGTCCGAGGCCCATCAATCTCGGGTCAACTCCCGCCACACCTCCCGCAACTATGCGTGCCATGGGGTTCAGGTTGAATTTTCGGACGAACGCTTCACCCGCAATGAGAACACCCGCGGCGCCGTCGTTCAGCGAGGAGGAATTGCCCGCGGTAACGGTACCGTTCTTTCTGAAGGCAGGCGGGAGTTTCGATAATTTTTCACTATCGGTATCCCTTCTCGGCCCCTCATCGACGGAAACGATTGCGGGATTTTCCCTGGGTTGGGTGACGGTGACCGGGATGATCTCGGATTCAAACAGTCCTTCATCCTGCGCTTTAACCGCGCGTCTGTGGCTTTCGAGTGCAAATTCGTCCTGCATCTCGCGGGAGATGCCGTATTTTTGAGCCACGTTCTCCGCGGTTTCGCCCATGCTTTCGAGCGGGAACATTTGCTCCATAGCGGGATTCGGGAATCTCCAGCCAAGAGCCGTGTCGAACGCCGTCAGATTGCCGTAGAGCGGACCTTCGGCGACATTCTTCGGCAGAACGTACGGAGCGCGGCTCATGCTTTCCACGCCTCCGGCGATAACGCAATCGTAATCGCCGAGCATGACTGCGCGTGCTGCCTGGTTAATCGCTTCCAGACTCGATCCGCACAACCTGTTGACCGTCGATCCCGGCACCGAATACGGGAGTCCGGCAAGCAGCACGGCCATCCGTGCGACGTTCCTGTTATCCTCTCCCGCCTGGTTCGCGCAACCCCATAATACGTCGTCAATCAACCCCTCGTCGTATCCGGCCCGCGAAACGAGCGACCGGATGACGAATGCGCTGAGATCGTCGGGTCGGACTTGCTTGAGTGCGCCGCCGTATCTCCCGACAGGCGTCCGCAGTGCATCGATGATATATGCTTCGGAGTGATTCATCATGAATGAGCGTAAAAATTTCGGTGGTTTGACTTTCGAAAGGTAACAAAAAACGATTTTAATGACAACGGCCGGTGATTTTGATTTATATGTGAATTCTGTATATTCAAGCTAGTTTCCGATAAATCGATCCTTCAGACGATCACATCGACTATTCTTCTATGGAGCTTGAATCTCATGAGATTATCCCGATCGCTGTGTAAAATACTATTATTCCTTTTACTCCCGCTTCTCATTCCGGGTCTGGTATCTGCCGCCGTTCTTCCGACATTTAAGGAAGCGACCGGTCATGATTTCGGTGAACGAATTACGGAACACCATCAGATGATCCGCTATCTCGAGATGCTCGATCGTGATTCGCCGCGCGTCAGGATACTGCAGCAGGGCGAATCGTGGGAGGGAAGATCGCTGACTGCGGTGATCGTAACCTCCCCCGAGAACCACGCCCGTCTCGATGAGATCCGGCGCCGGGCGCAGCTTCTCGGCGATCCGCGCATTCTTTCGTCGGCGGATGCTTCGAACCTCATCGACGGTCAACCCGTTATCGTCTGGATCGGAGGATCCATACATGGATTCGAGCTCTCGGGCGCCGAGGGCGCGTTGAAATTGCTGGAGCATCTCGCGACGCGCGACGATGCGGCAACGATGGAAGTTCTCGGGAATTCGGTCATCGTGATAGATCCGATGCTGAATCCCGACGGAAGAGATGCGCATGCGCAGTATAATCATCAACGATTGGGCAGGGTAGTCAGTCCGGAACCGGACGATTGGACGAACGACTATACCGGCTGGGAATCGCTGTCGTACCGCACCGGTCATTATTTTTTCGACACGAACCGCGACTGGTTTGCGCACACGCAGCGCGAGAGTCGCGCACGCGTACGGACCATCCGCGATTGGCGCCCGCAGGTCGGCGTCGACGCGCATGAGATGGGGGCGGATGTTGAGTTTTATTTCGATCCGCCGACGGATCCGGCGAGTCCCTTCTTCCCCGAATATGCAACACGATGGTTCGAGGTATTCGGGAAGGCGCACGCGGATGCGTTCGATGAATCGGGATTCGAATATACGATGCGCGAAATGTTCAACTACTTCTATCCGGCGTATACCACTTCTTTCCTGAGCTATCAGGGGGCCATCGGGATGCTCTATGAGCAGGGAACCTCGCGCGGGTTGGCGATCAAACGGTCGGACGGAAGCGTCAGAACGCTCTCCGAAGCACTCGAACAGCAGTACGTCGCCATGTGGGCGTTAGTCAGAACCGCAGCACGAGAACGCAGAACGCTTCTCCAGGAATACTACCAGGCACATCGCGCTGCGATCGAAGAGGGGAAAAAAGGAACCCGGAGGTATTATATCTCACGCGAAGGAGATCCGTATCATGTAACGGAGCTCGTGAATCTACTGATCCGGAACGGCATCGAGGTCTCCCGTCTGAACGGTTCGGTTCAGATAACAAATGCCGTCGATCGAACGGGTCAATCCGTCAGAAGAATCACGCTGCCGGAAGGGAGCTATATGATAGAGGCGTCGCAACCCCGGACCAGACTGATCAGAGCGCTCTTCGAGCCCCATATCCCCATTCCACATGAATTTCTTGAGGCGGCGCGTGAACGGATCGAGCGTGCGGAGAATCCGAGGTTCTACGACATTACTGCATATTCGCTTCCGTTACTGTTTAACGTTCCGGCATTCGGCACGACCGACAGCAGGAGCGTTTCCGGTGAGCAGCTCGACGGAGAGATCGAGCTGATCGCCCGGCTCCCCCGGCAGCGTCCCCGGTACGCCTACCTGATCGACGGCCGGCAGTCGCTTTCGTTGACTGCGGCTTACTATCTCCGTGAACAGGGATACAGAGTCGGCGTCATGACCGAGCCGACCTCGTTTGCCGGCAACACCTATGCACGCGGGACCGTCGTCGTGAGGACCGGACTGCAGCCTGAAGGCGTTCACGATGCGGTCGCCGGAATTGCGGAAAAATACGGACTCGAAGTCGGAGGTATTGATACCGGTCAGCCCGATCGCGGCTTCACGGCCCCCGGCTCGCCGACAACGATCGATCTGAAAAAGCCGGAGATCGCGCTGTTAGCGGAGTTTCCGGTATTCGCCTATTCGTTCGGTTGGAACTGGTTTACCCTCGACCGTCAGTATGAAATCCCGCACACAATTCTAAGGGCGCGTTCGCTCCGTAATAATCGTATCGACCGGTTCGACGTCATTGTTCTCCCCGCTGTTTCGGGTACCGTGCTCCAGAGAGAAATCGGCACCGAAGGCATCGATCGACTGAAACGCTGGGTTCAGGAGGGGGGTACGCTGGTGACGATTTCGGGAAGCGCCACCGACTTTGCACGGGAGCAGCTCGAGTTGACTAAACTTCGATCGTGGTACGACGCCGATGAAGGAGAGAACAAGCAGCGGTTCAGCGTACCGGGTGCGATCCTCCGGGGCGAAACGAATCAGAAGACGTGGTTGACCGTCGGTTACGGAGAAGAGATTCCCCTGCTTTTGAATTCTGACCGGTTGTATCTGCCGTCGGATGAACCGCCGTCGCAGATGCGAAGAGTAGCGGTCCGGTTTCCGGATACGGGACAGGTGAAGATTGCCGGACATGTCTGGGATGAAACAATCGAGCGTATACCGGGGACAGTATTTGCTTACGAGGAACGGATCGGGAGCGGGAGGGTCATAGCTTTTTCGGAAGATATAAGCTACCGCGCATATTGGCGCGGGGGGAACAGGCTGTTTTTGAATGCAGTGGTGCTCGGGCCGAGCGCACCGTAATCGACTGCTGCAAGTCTCCGGGGAACGGGCGGATTCTCCTCCTGTTCCCCGAGAATTTTCATTACTCCGTGCCTTCACCTCCCGACTCGCATCGAAAACTCAAAACTCCGGTAAAAGAATCCAATTCCGGGTGAAGACATCCGCCTTCCGAATTTTACCCATTTCTCGCAGGTATTCGGCGATAAGGTCACGCACAGGTTTATCAATGATCCGCAGGACTTTCGCATCGGCGAGCATAGAAAAACCGCCGCCCCCTTCAGCGCGGTAGGAGTTCACCGCCATCGTAAACGTATCGTCATCGCCGGCCGGCTGTCCCTGATACTCCAACCGAATTACTCTTCGGCCGACGGGGTTCCGGACATCGAGTGTATACACGATACCGGCGAGCATATCGAAATTATATCCCGGCCAATCGGGATTTATATCCGGCGCCGTTTCATCGATCGATTGTAGATAATACTGCGATGTGTATTCGAGAAATTCCCTGATCTGCGATCCGGTAACTTCAAGTACATAGAGCGAGTTCTCGTAAGGATAGAGACGGGTCAACTGACCGAGGGATATCGGCCCCGGTCCGAACGACGCGCCGGGGTTGAATGCCGCCGCCGCAGAGATCTGGGCGCCGGTAACTTGCATCTGTACGTGTTGGATGAGATCGATAATGGGCGTGTCTTCGACGCGAGCTCTTGCTGCCTCCCATGCGTCCGGCGTTTCGGCGATCGGGGAATTGATGTATTGCCTGACCTCCGAATGCTCCTCTTCGATCAGCCGGACGATTTCCGGGTGGGGAGAGGCGTTCCTTACCGGCAGAGCGTGCGTCCGTTGTCCGGCGACAGTCCACCCGTCTGCAGTTTTGACAAGCGTAAGCTCCGATACTCCGAGGTGCGATCCCCATCTGCCCGCCATGATCACTCCGACGGATTTTCCCGACGGTCCCTCGACGGAGAGATCATCGATCACTCTGTGTGCATGTCCGAGCACGAGATGATCAATGTCCGGCACGCTCACGGCAATGCTGCGTCCGAAATTTTCTTCGGGACTGCCATCGGTTGTATAGGATGACGTTCCTTCGAATCCTGTGTGGGCCAATACGATGACCACGTCTGCAGATTTCGATTTTACCTCTTCGGTGAACCGGCGCGCAGCCTCCGTGCCGTCCCCGAAGTCGAGTCTGCCTTCTACCCGCGGACGATCCCACACAGCCGATCCGGGGGTGGATAACCCGATGATCGCTACCGATACGCCCTCAATCTCTTTGAGCAGGTAAGGCTGATATGCGGGATCGCTCGTTCCATGCCGGTAGATATTTGCACCGAGAACCGGCGTGTCCGTGAGGGAAATCTGTCGATCGAGGTAATCAATGCCGAAATTGAATTCATGATTGCCTATCACGACCGCGTCGTAACCGAGATGATCGACGAGTTTCAGAAACGGATAGTGCCGCCCCTGCGTATCGATGCGGGCAAAAAAATCGGCGAGAGGATTTCCCTGCAGCCAGTCTCCCGCATCGAGTACCAGCGTATGAGGATGAACTCCCCGGATGGAGTCGATGAGGGTCGCCGCCTTTGCGAAACCATAACGTTCGTCCGGACTGTCGGTATAGTAGTCCCACGGCATGAGCCATCCATGGATATCGGTTGTCGAGAGTATCACCATATTCAGGGTGTCTCCACCGAGTGCATTTGCCGTGGCATGCGGTGCGATGATAAACAACGCAATCAGGATGAGCCAGATTATATATTTCTTTGCATTTATTTTCATGTGTTTTCGAATAAGTATCGTGCGGGAATTAGATGATT
This sequence comes from uncultured Ignavibacteriales bacterium, assembly GCA_964495085.1. GTDB lineage: Bacteria > Bacteroidota > Ignavibacteria > T3Sed10-11 > T3Sed10-11 > CAZBUK01. Next base: position 58,925 of record CAZBUK010000009.1, on the reverse strand, counting down.
TAAGAATAGAAACGACATTAGTGTGCAACCCGTCTGTTCAGGAATCCAGGGGTGAATGTATGCAGATCCGTTTGGATGAGAGATTTATTCCGAATCTATATCGAAGCCGATGCGTTCGACTCTGAAGCGGACATTGAATTCGAAAAATCTTTCGTCCGAGCGATCGGATAGTCTATCCGATTCGTTCAGCAATATACCGGAAATCGAACCCCAGGCGCTGAATGTATCCTCTCCGGTCTTCAGAAATTCCCATAGGGTAACGACAGCGGCATTGTCATCGGTGTAATAATCTTCCGGATTACCGGACGGAGAGAATACTATCTCATGGATACGCACATGATTGCCGCGCTGATCCTGTTCAGCGGGGATGAGCAGCGTGATCTCGAAGAACGGTCCGTCGAATTCAACTTTCTCGTCCGGAAACGCATAGAAATCGAGCAGGAGAAAATCCGTGCCCGTTTCCGGATTGCGGTAGTTCTGCCATGTTGCTGTATTGTAGTACTCCCCGTTCTCGGAGTACGACAGGGTGTACCATGTACTCGTCCCATGATTCAGGGTGAGCGTGATCATGCCCGTTATCACGGGCGGGTCCGCGGGAGTATCGGCAACGGATGCTGTCAAAAGAATCGACACGAGAAATAGGGAGGCGGTGCAGAGAACGGCCGCTCCCGGTAAGTTGGATCTCATATAGCGTTCCATCTGTGATGAATAGGGAATGGAGAAATATACGATTATTTAACGATGGAAGGCAAGCAGTGGCGGTACGGCAGCGGGAAGCATACGATACAGCATGAGCAGCTCCGAGATGAAAAAAACATCGCCCGTTATTGAGGCGAGGGCAGACCGGTCAGTTTTCCACGGCTTTGATGATTTCTTCGCTGAGTGGCTGGACGCCGGGATCGAAAACGGCAATGAGGTTGCCGTCCTCATCGATGAGATATTTCTGAAAATTCCATCGTACTTCGCTGTCGGCAAATCCGTTCAGACGCTTCGAAGTGAGCCAGCGGTACAGCGGATGCATATCATCCCCCTTGACCGATATCTTCGTCGTCATGGGGAAGGTTACGCTGTAATTTAATTCGCAGAACTCTGCAATCTCTTCATCCGTACCGGGTTCCTGGTTGCCGAAATTATTGGCGGGAAAACCGACGATCACAAGCCGGGAGTTATATTTCCGGTAAAGTTCCTCGAGCTGTGAATACTGGGGAGTGAGACCGCACTTCGATGCGGTGTTGACAATGAGGACCTTCTTACCTTTATAGTCACCGAGGTTTACGGTGCCGCCTGTAAGTCCGTCGATCGAGAAATCGTAAATCGATGTCCCGGATAGAAGGAGTAGGGCGGAGAGTAGAGCAATCATGTTACCTATTCCCGTATACACATGAGGATGAGTTAAACTTTCTGTTATAAAAACACGATAGGGTATCGGTTCGTTCCGCGGGAGGCCGGACGCGCGATGGAGAGGATTTGTAATCAAACGGATGAACGCGGAAACTCCGCGTCTGTGGTTTTAATACTCAAACTTATTGAGTAAATTACCGTATAATTATACTGTCCCCTTATTGTACCGGAAAAAATACATGACGCAAGAAAAACCGAGAGATCAGGAATACCTGGGAAGAACGCTACGCGACGATTTGCTCCACGGCGACCTCTGGGGTTCTCTCCGACGGGATTACCGTGATCTCAGGGAATTTTATCTCGACGATTATAAAAAAACCCGTCTCGCCGGAATGGGACGTCTCAAACGGTCTATCTATATGACCGGCTGGCTGATTAAGATATTGCTGCTCCGGCTAACTCCGATCAGAAGACTGCTGCTCATACTCGGATTGATACTGATCCTATTCTCGGGAAACATACAGTGGCGTGGCGGTTCGGTTTCCACCAATGCGGAGACGTACATCATCGGGGGTATACTTATTGTTTTTCTTCTCATGCTCGAGCTGAAGGACAAATTACTGGCGAGGAGCGAGCTCGAGGCGGGTCGTTCGGTACAGTATGCTCTGCTTCCGCCCCGGAAACCGGCAATCCCGGGATGGTCGGTATGGATATACTCGCAGCCGGCGAACGAGGTTGGGGGAGACCTGATAGATTATTTGAAGGTAAACGAAACGCGCCACGGGATCGCGATCGGGGATATCGCCGGTAAGGGGCTGCGTGCGGCACTGCTTATGGCGAAACTCCAGGCGACGATACGGGCGCTGGTACCGGAGATGACCTCCCTGACTCAATTGATGAAACGGATCAACTCGATTTTTTATCGCGACAGTGTTCGTTCCATCTTCGCGTCGCTCATCTATTTCGAATTACTCTCAAACGACGGTAAGATACGTTTCGTGAATGCAGGACATATACCGCCCATTATAATGAGTAATGACGGACTCCGGCAATCCGCAAAATCCGTTCCCGCGCTCGGAATGCTCGACGAAACTGCGCATGAAGAGCACAACATTGAGCTCGGATCGGGCGAGATACTTGTCGCCTATTCCGACGGGATCACCGAAGCACGGAATGAAAACGGCGCATTTTTCGGGGAGGAACAATTTTTCAGAATTCTGAAAAATTCTCTGCTGCTTATGCCAGAAAAGATTGGCGAACGCGTGCTGCATGAGATATCGATATTCCGGGGAGAAGCCCGCGTCTACGACGATATATCTCTGGTGATTATGAAATACGAGTGATACTGAATAAACGGCAGTTGTCATGGATTTGAAGAAGAATTAATTATACTACGGATGAAACCATGAGATATCTGATAGCAATCATACTCCCACCAGTTGCAGTTCTCTTCTGCGGCAAGCCGATTCAGGCATTATTGAATCTGCTATTGACATTACTGCTGTATATACCCGGTCTGATCCATGCACTGCTGGTGGTCAACGACTATTATGCGGATAAAAGGGCGCAGAGAGTCATCCGGTCAATACGGCAGACCAGATAATGCATGTTATTCGGCAGCCGTCCGCTCTAGGTCGCCGGTTCGAATGTGCTTTAAGAGAACGATATCGGAATTCGTGTACGAAATTCTCACCGATTCACATCAATAGTCATTTCTTAAAATTATAGTCATCCCGATCCACCGGATATACCGGGAAGGTGAAGACTATTCCAAAGCTTTGCAGAGAACCATCTCCTGGGAAGATGATCACCCTGTCTTGACTCTCGCTGTCCATATACCTATCTTTATTTAGACTTAATCTAAATATAGGCATAGAAGCTCAATGTTCCCTCACGATACGGCCTTTCCGAATGCTACCGATACAATGAACCCGCCTGAGGCTGCACTTCGCTATTCGCTTATACCGATGGATTCCCCGGGAAAACTGCAGGATTGACGGAATATGCGAAATCAAAGGACAAGTTTGCGGATGGGAAGGAGCGGACGCATCTATCTCAGCATGAAACGTAAGCTGATCATTGTAACGATGACGACGCTCGGGAACAGATTCCCCGCCGGAGAATTGATCCGGAAAATGGTGTCAGAACATGGGCTGAAGGCAAACCGCACGACCGTGCATAAGATTCTCTCGATCCTGGTTGGGAACGGACTGCTGATAAGGTACCGCGGAACGGGGAACGAATGGGTATACGAGAAGATGTATAATCATTCGGGAAACAGTCGACTTATCTGCATACTCTGCGGCGAGATATTCGGATTCGGGAACGAGGAATTGAAGATCATTGCGGATACGGTGACCGAGGAGATGAGGTTTAAGGTGGAATCGGTATCCACAAATATTTTCGGACTCTGTGCATCTTGCCAAAGATTCGGATATCGCAACAATTAACGCACTTTTCCGGTCTGTCCGGATATTACTCTTACTCCCTCCTCCATTATCAAGTTTTTCCGGTATCACGCATGTGATCTGCATCACTATGAATTCCCGCATTCCGCGCTGGATCCGTCAAGGTTAACAAAAATCAACGTTGGATTAGACTAGTCTAATGGAAACAGTACATGCATTTTGTTTAATTGCCTGTGGATAAAATATGTAATCAAACCATCCAACTCACCATAATGGGGGAATTATGAATCGCATACCGCTGTACTTTTTACTCCTCACGTGCTTCCTGTTATTCTTTATGGTAGCATGCGAGCAATCCAACAGTCCGAATCAGTCGATGAGCGACGTCGTCGGCCTTCTGCCGAATTTCGAGAAGATCGGCGGGGCGGATAACGTAGATGCCGTCGTTAACATAGACTATGCGCAGGGACAGTTCAGTGTCGAGTTGAGCAATATAGCGCCGGGATCGATCATTACCGATGGTGAGTATGAGGGGTGGTGCATGCAGATCGACAAGACTATATCGGCGGGAACCCAGCTGAACGGTCTGCAGATCTTCTCGACGAAAAACGACGATAAATTCAAATACATCAACTACCTGATCAACAAGAAGAACAGCTACCTTTCGCAGTATAACGGCGGCTCGTGGAAGGAAATTCAGGTTGCGATGTGGGTCATACTGGAAACCAAGAATTTCGACCTGAACAAGATCCTTCAAAAGCTGCCGTCGAGCGTGAACGGGTTCAATGACGATATCGTCAAGAAGATACTCGCCGACGTCAAGCTGAACGGCTGGAAGTTTGTCTACAAGTTCGGCCATAAGTTTATCTGCTATATGGACAACGACGATAAGCAGGACATCGGCCTCGTCTGCGAAGAGACCGCATACGCGTACTACCCCGAGAATTCGAAATGTTTTACGAATATATCCGGTTTGGCGTCCAACAACTGGGGCTGGAGCATCGGAAAACTCGATAATGGCGAGTACAAATTCGATCTCTATGCCGGTGCGGGTCAGTGCGATCTTTCCAAGGGAACGACGGTCGGCACGGTCGAGGTGAAGTATCTCAACGGAACCGTTACCGTCAAGTACAAGATGCTCTCCGGCTACGCGATGAGCGAAACCCATCTGTATGTCGGCAGTACCGATACGCCGCTGAAGAACGGCAACAAGACGGTTGCACCCGGACAATATCCGTACAAGCACGAAAATCTCAACAATGTGACCAAGGACGAATACGTGATCAACGGCCTCAGCGGGAAAATATACATTATCGCTCATGCCGTCGTCTGTCTTGAATTGAACGATGTTCCGCAGTAAATCCACGCACCATGCAATGGGGTGATACAGAAAGGGAGCCTTGCGCTCCCTTTTTTATTGCTCGAACAGCGTCGGAATCCCCGCCCCCCTGCCCGCGTGCCGCGCGATGAGTTTCTTCCGACCCGAGCGTACGCTGACCAGTCCTTCTTCCAGTTTCTGTTTCGTCCACCCGAACGGCTGCAGTATGGTCGACGCGGTATCGAGCAGCAGTTTGGTGTACTGCTCGATGTCGTAGCCGTCTTCCGGTTTATAGAGGAAGAGAGGCTTTGCTTTATCGGGGTCGTGCTTGCCCGATTGATCCGTAATGATGAACTCGATGCTCTCGCCCGGCTGCAGTGATACGCCGGCGGCGACGACCGCCTGTGCGACGAGCGCATTGACGCTCCGGTTGCTGTACTCGTCGGGGTCCCGTGTGATATGCCGCCGTACGACGAGCTCATAGGGATTGGCGGTGCCGTTCCTGAGCTCCCGCAGATAATCCCGCACGACATCGAGTATCTGCGGCATGCCGTTTTGTATCTTCGCGACCGACCGCATCTCCGCCATGATCCGCAGCATATCGAGCTGCATTCGTTTTGCGTACCGTGGCGTATCTCTGCGTCGTACCTCGATGCCGCGTATTTTCACCTCGCCATCTCCGAAGCGTCCCACATACCGCGTCACGGTCGACAGGGCGGCATCCATTTTCGAGGCGGGGAAAAGTATCCAGTCGTAGATGCCTTCGAACGTGATCGGGATGCCGGTCTTCGCTTCGATCTTTTTCGCGAGCCGTTCGCATTGTTGTTCGGAAATATTCTCTTTCGCGAGCCAGATGCAGTCGACGATCGCGTGCACGAGGCGGAAGTTGTCCTCCTCGGCAGCTTCTTTCGCCTGCAGAATGGTTTCCCGCGAGAACGCGTTGACGGTTTCGTGCGCTTCGATGCGTCCGAAACGCGCGTTCTTATAGCCGAGGTATCCGAAACAGGTAACCAGGATCCACTTCAGGGCGGTCTGGCGGCGTTTGTACTGTTCGGGCGCGAGCACCGGTGTACCGGCTGCGCCGCCGTTCGGCTTATGCTCCGCTTTCCGCTGCATGGACTTATAGTATTTTCGGCGGACGAGGAGGGGCTCGAGCGTCGCGGGGACGAGGCCGCGCCGCTTCTCGCAGATGCGGTAGCCGAGTTCGGGTACATGCCTGCCGGAATCCGGACAGCACGCGCAGTTTATGGTCTCCGGAGAAATATTGTGCATAACCATCAGGGCCGGGTACATCGAGGTGAAATCGAGCTCGGCGATGTGCTCGCGGTAACCCGTCTGCGGAAGAAACATCAGTCCGCCGCGGTCGGCGAGCATGAGCGTCCTTGCGGATTTGAAATCCTCCGCTTCCCGCTTCTTTGCGGGGACGAGGATGCCGTTGCGGCATGCGTAAGCGATCTGAAGCGACGACAATCCCGTGCCGATGGCGGCGCGCCCCTGCTGCTGGACCGGAAGCCGCGTCAGCCTGGCGAGCTCGAAAATGCCCTCCAGGTCCGCTTCGTCGATCAGAAACGAATTATAGAGGTCGAGATGCCACCGGCCCGCAAGGAAAAACGATCCGGCTTTGTATACAATCTTGCCGTAGGAGAAGTAGCTGGTGTCGCGGGTCGTCCGGTAGGGCACATCCGGGTCGCGGTTGAAGCGGACGGGGACGCGCTCCTTCCTCGATACGGATGCGAGGAAATGCATCAGCATCGCGTCGCCCCATGAGGTGAGAATGATGTCGGGATCGTAACGGGCAAGCGCATGATCGAGGGTTTTCAGCACGTCCGCCGCCCGCTCTTCTTCGAGAAAGAGCTTCCGGTCTTCGTAGCCGATTTCGAGCCGGAGATTGCGGTGATATTTCGGTTCGGTGCGGATGCCGGATCCGGCGGCCGGTTCCTCCACCGCATTTTTGACGGTCATGGTGCGAAGCGGCGGGGTACGGTAGTCGAGAGCTGTCTGCGGCACGCTGATCTCGAATCCGGCGAGCATGCCGTCCCTGATACGGTATTCTCCCTCGGCAAGCGGGAAAAGGTCGCGGTCGTAGAGAAAGAGCTGCTCGACCGATATGTCGGTGTTATAGAGGGCATCGTAGGGAACGATGTTCTCGACGATCTTCACGGTGCGGCGAAGATCGGCCGGATTGTGCAGGGTTACCTGCAGGACCGGTTTTGCCGTGCCGCTGTACAATTCGGTCCGTTCGGTCCGGGAGATGTCGTGCGGAATGCGCCTGCGCTCAAGAGCGGCGCGGACGTTCCCCTGAGACGTCCGTGCCGCAGCGAGGTAGAACGAGGGCCGGTACGGTGTCGTGCAGCGGTGCGCACCGCCGGTCTCGTCGATGAGCCAGACGGCCAGTCCGCCGTTGATGACGTACAGGTCGAACAACCAGCCGGTTACCGATCTTCGCGTTTTCAGGTTCCGGCCTCCAGCTGCGCTTCGAGTTTTTTCAAGCGCTCCGTTAGCTCGCGTATCTCCTTCCGCTGTTCCAGCATAATTGCCATTGCAACGCTTTCAAACGGAATGATGCGCATCGTGTATGTCGATGCGGCGAGATGTATGCGCGGCGCGCGGAACATATCGTCGAACAGCTCCTGGTCCTCCCGCCGCAGCCCGCGCCGGAATTTCGACCAGGACTCGATCTCCTTTTGAATGACCTGCGTGAAGGTCGGTACGGTGCGTCCCATGTCCTTACTCCTTTCCCGTGGTATCGTGTGTGAGTTTCTGTCGTGCCTGCCGGAAATTCAAACGGCGGCGGCGAGCGCCTGATTCTGAACCGGGGATTCCGGGCGCCGGATCTGCCGGGCGTTCTTTTCTATGAGCAGCGCGAAGCGCCTGTCCCCGATATCGAGACGGTACACTATATCCGCGTTTGTTTTCAGGCTCGAGAAGAGATGTCCCCTGCCGCGAGGCGCTTGCACCCGCTGCGATGCAAGCAGGACAGCGGTCCCTTTCCTCCGCAGCGCATCGAGCGTGTCGAGCATATGCTGGAGGCCGCGGTGTACGTCCCGCATCGACGCCTGCTCATCGTAAAAAAGATCGAGCGGACCGAGAACGATCAGCAGGGAAGAGCGCCGCTTCTCCATGAAATCCGGCGCGCGCTCCGTGACGGCCGACTCCATCTGATAGCAGGTGAATGCGCGTGAGATCACAATGCGCTCCAGAAACAGCTCGGGATCGACCCGGTGCCTGCGCGCTATCGTCGCGATGTGGTGGGGCGAGAATCTGTTCGCGCCGTCGACCACGACAACCTCCCGGCCTTGCAGCAGCTGTTCGCCCGCAACTCCATGCACAAGATGAAATATCGGTTTCGGCCCGTACAGGAGATTGATGCTCCCCGGCCGGCACTCCAGCCCGCGAACCCGCTGCTCTGTCGGTTGTGTTTGCGCAGTTTTACGGTCATTTCCGCTCATAAGGGTCCTATATGGCGTATAATAATATACCGTAATAATATATGGTATAATTCTATGTGTGTCAAGTAGGGATGCGGCAAAACACCGGTTTCTTTACCGTGCAGAGAAGCCCGGAGGCGGGATCCCTCCGCGGCCGGTATGCCGGAGGGACTGCGGATGAGCTGGCGGAGAATATAACTCGTTTCAGATTTGACATTTCCGAAATATTACATATTTTCCTGTCATCAGCTCCGCTCACAATCTTTCGGTCGTATGAAAAACATGTCCCCTCGACTTACCCATGTTTTGATTATTGACTCTATCCTCATCCTGCTCTTCCTCATCGGCGCGTATCATGTCATGGAAAAAGCAATGGTGGGCGTATCGTTCACCCGAACCGGTGAACAACTCATAGTGCAAAAAGTGCTGGAACGTGCGGAAGGGATGGAGCTGCTGCCGGGCGACATATTTCTCGCGGTGAACGGCCACAGCGTCAGGCATCACGAGGAGGTCGAGTTCATACTGGACGGGCTGCACATCGGCGATACGGTCGAAGTGACGGTATCGCGGGCTGGGGAGATCGTTTCCGGCGGGATACAACTGCTTCCGTACTACTCAACCGCCTACATGGTCATTATGCTCTCCGTGGGGAGTCTGTTCTTTGCGATCGGCGTGTTCGTGTTGATTCGCCGGCCCCGGGAGCGCGGAGCGCGCATCTTTCACTGGGCGTCGATATGCGTGGCGGGAATAATCATGATGACGTGGGGAAACTACGCCATCGAACCCTTCGGTATCGGCATCGGTCTCAGAATATTATTTTCGACGGTCTATACATTCACGCCGGCGCTGTTTCTTCATTTCACTTTTATATTCCCGCGCGATAAACTGCAGGAAAAACAGTACGTACCCGTTCTGCTCTACGGTACAGCCTCGGTCATAACGATCCTCATGTCGATCGCGTTCGTCAACGCAACGGATCCGTTCTCGCATGCCTGGATGGAATTTTACCTGTCGGTCTTCGTCGGATCGAGGATATTCTTTTCCGTCTGCCTGCTCGGAGGCGTTCTCAATGTGATCCATTCCTACCGGACCGCGAGGGAAGAGTTCGAGCGGAGGAAATTGCGGTGGATCATGCTCGGTCTTGCCGTCGCACCGCTAATCTACGTACTCCTCTGGCAGGTACCCTCGGTCTGGTTTACGGGTGGCTTCATCACCGAGGAGGCATTGCTCCTGATCATGAGCATCATTCCGATTACATTCGGAATATCCATTATCAGATATCATACCTTTAATATTGATCTCATCTTCAAGCGGACGACCGTTTACGTGCTCGTCCTTGCAACGCTGCTGACCGTCTATGTGCTCTTCATCGGAACTGCCGCAGCGATGCTCGACACCCTGACCGTCTCCTCGTCGCTGATCGTATCCGCAGGCGCCGCGGTCATCGTCGCCCTCATTTTCGAACCCCTCAGGCGCAGGGTGATCGTGTTCGTCGATAAGTCGTTTTTCCGGACCCAATATAATTACCATGAAGCCGTCCGTCTGCTGACCGGAGCTATCACGAACAGCTACGACACCTCCTCGCTGGCGGAATCGGTTGCCGGACATCTCGACGGACTCCTGCAGGTCGAACGGATCGCTTTCGTTGTCCGGCGGGACGGCGGGGACGGCTTCTTCGTTGCTTCGGGAAGGAATTTCGAAAACCCCAACCGGGAGGCAATCCTTCATCTCGGTCTGTTTAACTCAGTCCTCCCGAATATTCCTTCGGCCGCCGACGAATCGATCGAGCCCGGCATTGAGTCGACGCCGCTCAATCCGGTACCCGCGCAGCACCTGCAGATCGTTCTTATGATACCGATCGTGCGCCGTGAAGGCGGACTCATCGGCTGCATCCTGCTCGGGAGAAAGCGTGCGGGCGTGCGGTTCAGCCGTGAAGATGTCGATCTCCTGATGCATATCTCCGATCAATGCCGATATGCGCTTGAACGCATCGTCCTGCAGGAACGGCTGATACTGAAGAGTGCGGAGACGCAGCGTCTCGCCGAACTCAACCGGATGAAATCGTACTTCGTGTCAAGCGTCTCCCATGAGCTGAAAACGCCGCTCACGTCGATCCGTATGTTCGCCGAGCTGCTGCGCACCCGCGGCAGGAATACATCGAAGAAGGCGGAGGATTATCTCGAAATTATCGAGGGAGAGAGCGAACGGCTCACGAGACTGATCGATAACGTGCTGGATTATTCGAAGATCGAGCGGGGCGTCAAGGAATACACGTTTCAGCGGATCTCTCTGCATACCGTGCTCCGCTCCGTCCTCCGGCTATTTAAATATCAGCTGGCGATCAACGGCTTCAAATTAAAACTGAAGCTGGCGCGGACGGACAGCTTCATCCATGCAGACGGCGATGCGCTCATAGAAGCGTTCATGAACCTGCTCTCGAACTCGATAAAATATTCGAACTCGAAAAAAGAGATTACCGTGAGTACCAGGCGGGGGAAAAGCAACGTCCATATATCGGTCAGCGACCGAGGCATCGGCATCCCGCAGGAAGATCTTCCGCACATCTTCGAACCTTATTACAGGAGCCATGGCAACGACACGCAGAACGTCGCCGGGGCGGGATTGGGACTCGCGATCGTGCAGCACATCGTGGCCGCGCACAACGGAACGATCTCGGCCACGAGCGACCCCGGGAAAGGCAGTACGTTCGAAATAACGCTCCCCAGGACCGGCGCCCGGAATCGAGGGCGCAGGAAAATTCTTCGCCCGGCATCCTGACCCGATGCCCGGACGGTATCCATAAGGAGGTCTATCATGCCCCGTATTCTCGTCATCGAAGACGACCCCGCGATCCTGAAAGGGTTGAAGGATACCCTCGAACAGGAGAATTATGAGGTCCTGAGTGTTTCCGACGGCGAAAAAGGATTTCTCATGGCGCAACGCGAAAATATCGACCTGATCATCCTCGATATCATGCTTCCGGGGAAAAACGGCCAGGATATATGCAGGGAATTACGGACCAAAGAGATTCAGACGCCGATCCTCATGCTCACAAGCAAAAAACACGAAACGGATAAGGTGGTCGGACTCGAGCTCGGCGCAGACGACTATGTGACCAAACCCTTCAGCCTCCGCGAACTGCATGCACGGATTAAGGCGCTCCTGCGGCGGAAGGGACAAATTAAAAAGGAACTGGAAGAGTTCAGCTTCGGAAAGGTATTCATCAACTTTAAAAAACAGGAGGCAAAGAAACGGGGCAAATCGCTGGATCTCTCAACCAGGGAATTCGAGATTCTGAAATATTTTGCCCAGCGGGAAGGGGAAGTCGTTACACGGAACAGCCTCCTCAACGACGTATGGGGCTACGATGTTTTTCCCACGACTCGGACGGTAGACAACTACATTCTATCCCTGCGCAAAAAAATCGAGGACGATCCCTCGCAGCCGAAACATCTTGTTACCGTACATACTGCAGGGTATAGATTTATCAAATAATCGCTTCACCGGTACCCTGCCCACTCGCCGATCCGTATTATCCGTCCTCCATTCGCCTCCCGGTTTTTTTACAATTCTGTGACAAACCGGAGCAGGCAAATCCTTACTTTATCACGAGAATAACTTTATCACTCCAAAGAATTTCATAGGTGTGTAAGGATGCGCTCATACCGGCATTTCGTTCATACATTCAGGTACCCTCTCATTCTGATCATCGGGTATCTTATACCGCTGATGGCCGTATCATCAAAAACGGAAGACCGGGATACGCTGCGGATTCTTACGATAAATGCCTGGTCCGGATTGGACTATCTGGGTGTATTTAAGTTCGGCGAGTATGAAGATGAAGACCGCCGTATGCGGCGTTATGCTTCTCTCATAGTCCAGATTCGGGCGCTTGACCCGGATATCGTATTCATCCAGGAAGCCAACCGCATCCGGCAATATACGCGCTCCCTCTCTCGCGACCTGGGTATGACCGCCGTTCACCACGTCGTCAATGCGGGATTAAAATTCGGGCCGATCGGCTTTCCCGTAAATTTCAGAGAGGGTCTGGTCATTCTCGCACGGCCGGAGTTCAATCTCGAATTCGCCGATGCCTGGAAACTCTCGGGTATGTTCGGACTGCACGGCGACTATATATCTATGCATTTCAACGAATCCACGCTGGCCCTCGCAGGGAGGATTTCGGTAAAGGGAAAGGCGATCCTGCTCGTCAACGCGCACTTGCACGCAGCTCCCGTACAGAGTCCGGAGCAGTTTACCCTCCCGCCGGGAGCGTCCGGAGAAACAAAGTCGTTATTACCGAAACGATGGGAGGAATCGATCGAACGGAACCGGAAAGAGACGATTCGGCTGCTGGAAAGGATCAGGTCGCTGCCCCCGGATCTCCCGATTATTCTCGCAGGAGATTTTAACGCCGCACCGCAGGATTCCGCCATCCGATCTATAACGGAGGGGGATCTGTTCATCGATGCCTATGAAGTAGCAGCTGGCAGCACCGGGTATACCTGGGACTACCGCCGCAACGATAACATCAGATTATACATAAACGTCGGCGATGATGTTTTAAATTTGCCGGATCATAGCTGGGAATATACCAAAGCGCTATACGATACGGTATCGAGACGCATCGACTACATTTTTCTGAGCGCACACTTCAGAAAATCGGACGTTATCGGGAGCCGGATCGTGCTCGATGAATACGTAGACGGATTGCAGGCGTCGGATCATTTCGGTGTGCTGTCCGAGATATCATTCGCCGGTGCAATCGCAGAAGCGCCCGACCGGTCGGACCGGCTTCCCCGCGAACCGAAAAAGAAATTCGAACCTCTCCCGATATTGATGTTCGACACCGATATCGGCTTCGGGTACGGCGCAAAAGCGTTTGCACTCAATCTGTTGGGCAAGCGTGAATCTCTCGACCTGGTTGCATTCAACAGCACAAAGGGAGAACGTTGGTATCGTCTGGTATTCTCGGTCCCGGATTTCGAACTTCGCCAGGGGAAGATCTATCCTGTGTCGTTCGATCTGATAGTCGATTATGATAAATATATTCGGAACAATTATTTTGGGATCGGGAATGCATCGCGGTATGACGACCGGGAGTCGTATACACGCGAACCGTTCGAGTCCGGTCTTATGTTCGGGCATGGATTCCTGCGAAGTCTGGTCGGGCAGGTCGGACTTCGATACGTCTCAGTGAGGAACTTCAATTTCGAGGAGGAGAGTCGACTTGTGCGCTCCTCAACGGCTGAAAGTGCGGGGACAGTCCGGTATGTTTCCGTGCTCGGTACCTTGCGTTTCGACTCCCGGAATAATTTTATCAATCCCTCCCGTGGATCCGTTCTGCAGGGGGAGTTCGAATCTGTACCGGGGACCGGTTTCGGGAGTGTAAGCTTCACCAGGCTGAGGTTAAATCTTCAGCACTATATATATTTATTTCATCCGGCGACCACGCTCGCGCTTCGCTCGGTCGTTACCGGTGTCACCGGAAAGAATCTTCCGGTTCAGGTGCTTCTGCCGCTCGGGGGAGGGAATACTCTGCGCGGGTATTCGCAGGACAGGTTTCTCGACCGGATGTCTATGCTGATCAATGCGGAATTGCGTTTCCCGATCTATAAACGAATCGGCGGTATTGCCGGCATCGACGCCGGGCGGGTTGTGAATACTCGAAGAGAGATAACCACTGCCGGCTGGAAATGGAATCCCGCGTTCGGTTTACGTTATTATTTCGATACCTTTCTGGTGCGAGTCGATGTCGGAACCGGCAGGGAGACGACCGGCATATACTTCAACTTCGGCCATATATTTTAATGCAAACCATAATGCCGGGTCCGGAACCATTACTTTTTCCGTGCTTCGTACTCACGTATAATTTTATCCTTCACCTGATCTAAATATGTTATCGCTGCATCGTATTCATTCGGTATGACTCCGTCGAGGATTGCGTCTTCCAGGGACTTCTTGAGCAGTCCGACCAGCTTGCCCGGCGACAGGCCGAATCGCTGCATAATTTCGTCGCCGCGGACGGGAGGCTGCCAGTTCCTGAGTTTGTCCTTCTCTTCAACCTCCTTCATCCTCTGAATGAGCCGGTTATAATTGTTGAGATAGCGCCGCACCCGTCGGGGATTCTTCGAGGTAATGTCGGCTCTGCAGAGTTTCATGAGGTCGTCGATATGCTCTCCTGCTTCGAAGAGGAGCCGCCTGACGGCAGAATCGGTGACGCCTTCATCGACGAGCGCCATGGGCCGGAGATGCAGGCTGATCAGCGACTCGATATACTGTATACGCTCGGACGGAAGCTTCAGCTTCCTGAAGATCGATTTAACCATTCGCGCCCCCAGCTCCTCATGGCCGTGAAATGTCCAGCCTTGTTTCGGATGATATTGCTTCGTCTTCGGTTTTGCGATATCATGCAGCAGCGCTGCGATCCGGAGGGAGATGTCGCCGGTATCGGGGGAGATGTTGTCTACGACCTCGAGCGTGTGGTTGAACACATCCTTGTGGTGGTGCTCGTAGGTCTGGTCGACGCCTTTCAGCGAAGCAAGCTCCGGAAAGACGATATGCAGCAAGCCCGTATCGAACATTGCCGATAGACCGATCGAGGGTTTCTCCGAGGCTAGAATCTTCATCAGTTCGTCGGTGATACGCTCCTGAGATACGATGCCGATCCGGTCCCGGTTCCGCCTGATTCCCTCGTAGGTATGCTTCTCGATAGAAAATCCCAATTGCGCTGCGAAGCGTATCGCGCGCATCATACGAAGCGGATCGTCGTCGAAGGTTTCGTCGGGATCGAGCGGTGTCCGCAGCAGTTTCCGCTTCAGGTCGGCTCTCCCGTTGAAGGGGTCGAGCAGTTTTCCGTATTCTTCGGGATGCAGGGCTACCGCGATCGCATTAACGGTAAAATCTCTGCGCGAGAGATCCTCGTCAACGGTTGCGGACTCCACCTGAGGTCTGCGTGTTTGCGTGAGATATTTTTCTTTACGTGCGCCGACGAATTCTATCATGCGGTCGTCCGACTTTACCATTGCGGTGCCGAATTTCTCGTACGTGACGACGTTCCTCGCTCCGATTTTTTCGGCGAACGCCCGTGCAGCTGCGATACCGCTTCCGGCCGCCATGATGTCGATGTCTTTTACTTCGCGGTGAAGCAGGAGGTCGCGTACGTATCCCCCGACGAGGTAGAGGGGAGTTTGTAAATCGCGCGACAGGTCGCTCAAGACCTGGAGGAGAGGATCCCCGGGGAGGCGCAGTCTGATGCTGCGTTTTCTAACTCTGTCCGTTTTATTTATTGCCACGGCACGATTTGTCCCTGAATTTTTTCTATTATGTCCAGGGCAACTACCAGCGCTTTTTTTCCGTCGCGCGCCGATACGATCGGGATCGAGCCTGTCTCTACGGAGCGTATAAATTGCTCGAGTTCATACTGGAGCGCATTAATGTCGGGTGTCTCCGGCCGCTGGTAAACGATCTTTTTCTTTTGATTACCCGTGCCGATTTCACCGAGCAGCATGGTCAATGCAGGCTGCTCTTCGCCGTCGCTGTAGAGCCGGTACATTTCCGCCAGTCCCTGCAGAAAGTCGATCGTGATATACGTATCCCGCTGGAAAATTCTCATCTTCCGCATCTTCTTCTGGGATATCCTGCTCGCCGTGATATTTGCGACTGCACCGTTCTCGAACTGGATGCGTGTATTGGCAATATCTATGGTATCGGAGACGACCGCGACGCCGCTGGCATCCACCCGTTTGACGGGAGCCTTGATGAGACTCAGAATGATATCGAGGTCATGTATCATCAGGTCGAGGACCACGGCAACGTCAGTTCCACGTGGATTGAATTGTGCGAGTCTGTGGGATTCAATAAACATCGGATTCAGATCGCTCGATTGTAACGCCATCAAAGCCGGATTGAAACGCTCGATATGGCCGACCTGGACGATCAGTTTCTTCTCATCGGCAAGCCGTATGAGGGCGTCAGCGCTCTCGACATCATGTGTAATGGGCTTTTCAATGAATACATGCTTCCCCGACTCCAACGCGTGTGCGGCGGTTTCGTAATGGTTGCTCGTCGGCGTTACGACGCTGACCGCATCTACCGTTTCCAGCAATTCATCGAGCGAGCTGCATTTCCTGACCTGGTATTGCTGCGCCACTTGATCTGCCTTCGCGGCATCGATATCGAATATGCCGACGAATTCGGCGACCGAGAGGGTGCTGTACATTTTCGCATGTAGATTTCCAAGATGTCCGACACCTACCACCCCGACTTTTATTTTGTCCATTATTTCTCCGTTCTATGCTTGTCCGGCCGACCCGTTCCGAATCATCCGGTCGATCCATCCATGGAATTCATCCAGCGTATGAAAGCGGTATGTTGTCTCCAGTGTAAGCATTTTCTCATACCCGTACGAATCCCAGAGAACGGCAGCCGCATCCACTCCAGCTTCGGCCGAGGCCTTCACATCGGCGACCGAATCGCCGATCATAACGGTCTCCGATGGTCGCAAATCGAATCGGGCGAGTATCATCCGTATACCTTCGCCGGACGGTTTATGCTTCCGTACATCATGTCCGGTGATTACCTGCGAGAAATAATCTCCGATGCCGAGAACTTTGAGGGTAATCTCGGTGGTTGTCCTGCCTTTCCCGGTAAATAGAGCAAGTATGCGGTCTTGCGCATAAAGTTTCGACAGGGTGTCCGACATGCCGGGGTAGAGCTGCGCCTTCGATTCGTGATGTTCTTCGTAGTATCGGTAGAAATCCTCGATCGCCTGCTCTGCAGTTTCGTCCGGTAATAACTTACGCAGTGCTGCATCCTCGGGGGGTCCGAACATCGCCGTTATTTCATGCGGTGTTAAAGGTTTGTTCAGATATTTCATCGAAATGTAGTTAAATGTATCGAAGATCAGCTCATTCGTGCTGGTGAGCGTACCGTCCATATCGAAAATAATGCCCCGGTAGTTTCTGGGGGAAGGTCGAATTGAATTCACTTGATTAAGGCCGGAAATTGAATAATTTGAGAAATATGCGGAAAAAATGAAATATACGAAGAGAATGAATTATTTACAATTAATTCTCGTTTTTTTGACAATGTACTGATTTTATAACACTGGATCTTGACTTTTGGGAAGTTATACCGTATAATTGTACGGTATAATAATATATATCAGGGATACGTTATGAAACAGAAAGATGTGAAGCTGACCGGGGCTCAACAGAGAGTCTATGACTGGATCGTCGGTTATCTCAATCGCGCGAATATGTCGCCGACACTGGCAGAAATTGCTGAAGGTTTGGGATACAGGCATGTATCGAGCATGATAGTACATATCAATGCGCTCGTCAAGAAGGGATTCATAAAGAAGCATCCGAACATTGCACGGGGAATCGAGATAATCGGACCGAAGCCATGGTCGATACCGATCTTTGGTACGGTGCCGGCAGGTTATCCGTTCCTCTCTGATGAAAACATAGTCGATAACTTCGAATTGAAACGGTATATCTCCGCACCGCCAAATGTTTTCGGACTCTATATACGCGGAGACAGCATGCGGGATGCCGCATTGTATGAAGGAGATCTCGTTTTTGTGGATCCTACAAAAAATCCCCAAAACGGTGAAATAGTTGTTGCGCTCGTCAACGGCGAACCGACGGTTAAGCGCTATTATCGCGAAAACGGTACCGTTATGCTGAAACCGGAGAATAAGAAATATAGCTCAATCATTATTAATACACATTCGGAACAATTGAAGATCATCGGTACCGTTATCGGCCTTATCCGTAGAATCGACAAACGGCGGATTGATGCGATTCTGGCGGTCTAAATAAAACTCGCGGTACACCTTCACCCCGTAATTATATGTGCTACAGACCCGGGTTGAACTATTGCTCCAAATGAGCTAACATCCGTTTAATCCGTTGTCTATTCGCGGGTACCCGGA
>CAZBUK010000009.1:0-40390 GCA_964495085.1 uncultured Ignavibacteriales bacterium | reverse complement strand
TTCAGGATAATTTCTGCCTCACCCCACTTATTCGCTTCAGAACCGCATCAAACTGCTTTTAAATCCATTCTAACATCCGTTTAATCCGTTTAATCCGTTGTCCATTCGCGGGTACCCGGATTCAGGATAATTTCTGCCTCACCCCACTTATTCGCTTCAGAACCGCATCAAACTGTTTTTAAATCCATTCTAACATCCGTTTAATCCGCTTAATCCGTTGTCCATTCTGTATGATATCCTTCCTTGCTATTCATTCGTTTTCCATGTAACTTAAAAATTGGGCTGTTATGCACGTAATTCCGGAAATGGAGATTTGGATATTAATACCTGATGTAATTCTATGAGCAGCACCGACCTTTCCCCCACCGAACGATTAAAACGAGTCAGCGAGTTATTGAAGACAGCCGACCGCTACGTCCTTGCGGGGGAATTCCAAAAGGCCACTGAACAAGTCGAGCAGGTATTCCTTCTGGATAAGGATAATATATACGCACAGGCATATCTTAATCGCATTGAGGTATTCCGGCAACGGGATACGGGGAGCGGCGAACAAAAAGAGGTCTCTACTGCACCGGAACGGGAGCAGGTAACGGAATCCCATACACCGAAGGATGTCCCCCCCGAAGAAACCGACGCAAATAAGCCGGAAGAGGAAAAGATACAGAAGGAAGCATCTCCGCTTCTGAAATCTTCCGAAACCCGCCAAAAACTATCGCTCGAAGCACAGCGCAGGTTTGTAGAGGATATAATCTCAAAAGAGGCCGAAACGCTCAAAGGAGGCGGATCGCCCGGGAATTCTGAGGTTCAGGCGGTCCCGGTGCCGAAGCAGACGGAGAGCACTACGTCTGAGAGGGAAGAAAACGAACAGAAATACAAGCGTGCCCTCGGGGCTCTCTGGAAGTCGGGAAGTATCGGGGATACCGAGAGACGCGGGCTCGAAAAACTCCGGATCGCGCTCGACATCCCGGAAGAGCGGCACCAGGAGTTGGAACGATCGGTCAAGCTACTTTCGTATGTAAATGCCGTCAAAGAGGCATGGCAGGACGGGCTCATAACCCCGACAGGAGCCGTCGCTCTTGAGGAACTGCGCGACCGGTATGAGATCAGTATCAATGAGCATTTGATGATCGAAGCCCGCATCATGTTCGAGATTCACGGGTTGAAGATAAAAGGCAATATTATGATCATCGATGACGACGTCGAACTCGTGAAGATCATCAAATCGATCCTCAGAGAAGAGGGGTATGCACCGTTCTCCGCCTCGAGTCCCGAGGGAGCGCTTGCGATACTGGACCGCACGGTCCCCGACCTGATCCTATTGGACATCACTTTTCCGAAACCCTCCATAAGCGGTTTTACGATGTACGAGCGGATCCGTGAAATTCAGCAGCTCCGTTTCGTACCTGTCATATTCATGAGCGGTCTTGACGAAGAGCATATCATTCAGGTTGGTAAGAAATTAGGAGCCGACGACTATATTACGAAGCCCTGCTCCGAAGAAATGCTCGTCTCCAGTATAGAGGGAAAGATCAAACGATACCGGGAGATGAGAAAGATTCTCGATCAGGCGGGAGGGATGATTCACTGAAGGGAGGTTCAGCGCCGTTATGAGGTATCGTCAACTTTCAACAGAAAGCGAATATAACTATGTCAGTCATCTTCAGTCGTCATTGCGAATATGCGCTGCAGGCGATTCTGTATATATCGACGAAGGACGGGAATTCATTTACCGATATCAAAGAGATATCGAAGAAACTATCCATTCCACACCATTTTCTGGCCAAAATCCTTCAGAATCTATCCCGAAGCGGAATACTGAAGTCTCATAAAGGACCCGCGGGCGGGTTTGCGCTCGGCAGGAATCCGCAGGAGATTACGCTGTACCAGCTGGAAGTGCCAATTGCCGGTGACGGTTTTCTTAACGAATGTGTATTGGGATTACCGGTCTGCAGCTCCGAAAACCCTTGCCCGGTCCATAACCGATGGGGAAAACTTCGCGAAGAGATCTATGAAATGCTCGCTGGTAAGAACATAACGCAGATGGTGTCGGAGTCGAAATCGCGTAAAGGAAAGTTTGAGCGGGTAGAGACCGAATAGGACACGTATCCCCGGACGGTTGAGGTGAAGATGCAGCGGTTTTTAGCCGGCGGGGCATCGCTCCCGGGTTATATATACCGGAACCCGGTCTTTAATTTATCTTTGAAAATTAGTATCTTTTTTCATCTTACGTTCCCGTATGCAATCGAACGATCAGAGGATATTCGTATGGCGACCAAACCGCCCTCACCGGTAAAATCGTATCCGGAGGATTCAATTGAAGCAAAGGCATATAAGAGTGTTGCCGATATCCCCACGCGTGAACCGAACGATCGCGTACGCCTCGGCTACCATGTATGGCGTTGGTTGAAGCTCGATGGATCCTCGACGCTTCAGGAGCATATCGCGGTATCGGGCGCCCGCTTGCTCGTCGATCCGGACGAAGCGAAGGAGACCATTCTTGCAAAACTTAAAGAACTCGGCGTCCATCACCCAACGAGCTGAGATACATTTTCAAACCGGATGTCCGTCGTCGAATTTCTATTCCCCTCACCACGCTGAGGGGTTTTTATTTTTATTTTGAGGATCGGATAAAGATATATGGACCTTGGTATTAACGGAAAAGTAGCGATCGTCACGGGTGCGAGTCAGGGCTTGGGATTCGCAGCCGCCCGCGCACTCGCCGATGAGGGAGCGTCGGTGGTTATCTGTTCGAGGAAAAAACGATCCATCGATGAAGCCGCGAAGGAGATCCGCAGGATATCCAGGGGTAACGTGCTCCCGGTCGCAGCGGATGTAACGCGTGAAGATCATATCAGAAAAGTACATGAGGCGGCAGTGAGAGAGTTCGGCACGGTCCATATCCTCGTGAACAACACGGGCGGTCCGGCAGTTGCGGATTTCGATAAGATTGACGATGCACAGTGGAAGCAGGGGATCGATCTGCTCTTAATGAGCATGATACGGTTCACGCGGCTCGTGCTGCCCGGGATGCTGCAGCAGAACTGGGGAAGGATAATTACGATTACCTCAGTCGCCGCAAAGCAGCCGATCGACGATCTGGTCATATCGTCGACACTCAGACCGGGAATCCATGCGCTGAGCAAGATTCTCTCGAACCGGTATGCGTCGTCGAACATTCACTTCAACACCGTTACGCCGGGTATGATTCTCACCAGACGCCAGGAAGAACTCCTGGAAGCGAGAGCGGTTCAGGAACACTCCTCGATATCCGAACAGATGAAAATAACAGCGGCTCAGATACCGGCCCGGAGATTGGGCACTCCTGAAGAGCTCGCTGCGGCCGTGGCATTCCTCGCCTCCGAAAAGGCAAGCTATATATCAGGTACCACGATCTCGGTCGACGGGGGATTGCTGAAGGGATTACCATAGCGAGATAAACCTGCGGATGTACGGCCGAATAATCATGCATACCGAATCATAAAGGCACCATGGATATCCTGACACAGGATCGGGAAGTCGGAGACTGGTTGAGAAGGATTCAGAACATCGAATCGATTCTCGATGCGACCGAAACCGGCATCCTGATTATCGATACGGAACGGAAAGTCCGGTTCATAAACGCGAAAGCCCAGAAGCTTCTCGGATATACGGTGGGCGAAGCATACGGTCACCGCTGCAGCATCATTGCCCGGACCTCCGATTGTATGAATAACTGTCCCCTGACGAGGACGCTGGACACCGGTGACGAAGTCCGCTCGGCGGAGATCCGCTATACCGCACGCAATAATCAGAATTTCAACGCGCATACGAGCATCGTCCTGCTTCGCGACGGCGAAGGTAACGTGGTAGCGGGCGCCGAGATATTTCGCGACATATCGGATATCGTGCAACTGGAGGAGCGGATTCATGGCCGGTATTCATTCGACAATATCATCGGAAAATCGCACAAGATGCAGGAGATCTACCGCCTCATCGAGGAGGTCGCTCCTTCCAATGCAAGCGTTCTCATCCAGGGCGAATCGGGTACAGGTAAGGAACTCATCGCATCCGCGCTACACACGCACAGCAGCCGAAGAGATATGCCATTCGTGAAGGTGAATTCCAGTGCGTTTCCCGAAGGATTGCTCGAGAGCGAACTGTTCGGTCATACACGGGGATCGTTCACCGGCGCCTATCAGGAAAAGAAGGGGAAGTTCGAGGTAGCAGACGGAGGAACGATCTTTCTCGACGAGATAGGCGAGATGAGTCCGTTGCTGCAGGTCAAGCTGCTGCGCGTACTCCAGGACGGTGAACTGCAGCGCGTCGGAGAGAATAGACCGCGAAAGGTCGATGTCCGGATCATAGCGGCGACCAATAAAGATCTTAAAAAGGCAATCTCCGACAAAGAATTCAGGGAGGATCTCTACTACCGGCTGAACGTCGTTCCGATCTTCCTGCCTCCGCTGCGCGAACGGCGCACCGATGTACCGCTCCTCATCGATCATTTTCTCAGAGAGTTCAATCGATCGACCAAAGATAAATTTGTCGATCGCGTATCCGCGAAATCCCTCGATATATTGCTCCGTTACGGATTCCCCGGAAACGTACGCGAGCTCGAGAACATAATCGAGTATGCGTATATACGCTGCAATTCAAAAATGATAGAGCCGTCTCACCTGCCCACGGAATTGCTGGAGCATGATATTCCGTCCGACAGCGGCGACCTGTTCGAAAGAATAGTGCGTTCCGAGGAACCGCTCAGGGAGGCGCAGAAGGAGATCATCGAACGGGTTTTGGATGAAGAAAACTGGATTTATATGAACGCGGCAAAACGATTGGGAATGAGCCGTACGACCCTGTGGCGCAAGCTCAAAGAATTCGGATTTGAACTGCCTCCGGAAAAATAGTCAGTCATACAGGTGTCGGGTTTCGACATCCCTCAGTAAAGCTACCTTATGCAGTTTATCATACTTCTTTAGTGAGATCGGGCATTTCAATCCTCATTACCTTCTAAGCTATTTCGGGTCATGGATAGAATCAAGTTAAATTCGATGGGATGGACTCAATAGTTAAAATCTGTTTCGCTCCCGGGAACAGGAGCAGGGAATTAGATGTAAGACACCGGACATCACCTCAGTATTAAATTTTTCCTTCTCATAAACCTTTTCACGGATATTTTATTGGAATTAATAAGAAACTTGAATTATGGCAGTAAAGTCTATATATTGTGTTTCATTATAGAACAGCACAGATTATGTTGAAACATTTGAATAAGCGATATGAGCGTTATAAATACTTATTTAAGATCTGGCGTTTCTTTATGAAACGTCAATCTATCCGTCAATTTCTCATATACCATTAAAAATATTAGGTATAAACCGATAGGCACGGCTTTTGCCTGATATTAAGGCATCTGTCGATCAAAGTTATTCCATTCGAGAATGAAATGCAGACCAGGGAAAGAATTATCGGAACGACCGATTTTAAAAAAGTGATGAGCAGGTTCGCGACCGGTGTCACTGTCGTCTCGGTCTCATTACGTGGTGAGCCGCATGGAATGACAGTCAGTTCATTCTGCTCTGTTTCCCTTGATCCGATGCTCATCCTCGTTTGCCTTGATAAAGATGCGGTAACTACATCGATCATCACTCAGACGGGTAAGTTCGCCGTTAACATTCTTTCACTCGAACAGGAGAGCGTTGCCCGGATTTTTGCCGGGAAAGAGAATGAGAATTCGAAGTTCTCCGACATCGATTACTTTATTTCTGAAAACGGTCTGCCGATTCTCGGAAGGACGCTCGGCTATCTTGAATGCACGCTCAGATACACGTACGACGGCGGCGATCATACCATATTCGTTGGCGAGATAACCGATCTGGCGCTTGTCAGTCCGGATGCAGCTCCGTTGCTCTATTTCAGGAGCGATTATAAGTCTCTTACACGCTAAACAGCAGTTTCTCAGAAAGGGGTCGGAAACCATGGCGACGAGGGTTTTACACAAGCAGGGCGAGTTCATGGAAGAGATGGTCCCCCATATGGACTCACTATATAACTACGCACTCTGGCTTACCAACGAACACAACGCGGCGAAGGACCTACTGCAGGACACCTACCTGAAAGCCTACCGGTTCTTCGATAAATATCAAAAAGGGACAAACGCCCGTGCGTGGTTATTCCGCATAATGAAAAACTCGTATATCAACGATTACCGGAAAAAATCCCGCGAGCCCGACAACCTTGCATTCGACGAATCCGAGTTCTCATATCTGGATTCGATGCATTCGAGTCTCGATACCACCGACGCCCGTGAGCTTATGTATCGCAATCTGCTCGACGACGACGTAAGCGGTGCACTTTCGGATCTTCCGGAAAATTTCCGGACGGCAATCGTACTGCGTGATATCGAGGGATTCACCTATGAGGAACTGGCCGAATTCTTCGACATTCCGATCGGTACCGTCCGTTCGAGACTGCACCGTGCAAGGAAAGCCCTCGGCGAAAGACTGGCGGACTATGCCCGGAAGCGGGGATACGAAGTCGAGGAGTTTCTCGCAACGCTGGATTGAGGATGTGTCATGCACAATACCGATTCCCTCGTCGGAAAACCTCTCTCACCAAAACGATTCCATCATGTCGCGCTGAATGTTACCGATATCGAACGTTCAGTGCAATTTTATGTAACTGTGGTCGGATTACGGTTGATCGAGTCCGACGACCATCAGGCACGACTCAGCCTGGGCCGGGCTGAGCTCGCCCTGTTCCGTCTCCCCGACGGCCTGCTACCAACAGAAGCTCCACCGGATCATACCGCTTCAGCCCTTAATCATATAGCGTTCGAGGTGGATCCCGGGGGATTTGAGGAACTCTGCCGCCGCATTCGGGAAAGTCAGACGCGTATCACGTTCGGACCCGCGAAGCGAAGAAACAACGACACCGTTTATTTTCTCGATCCCGACGGCAACAAGTTGGAAATTGTCAGCCCGAACCGCTGAAATCTATATCTTTCCAAATCTTTGCAAATTCCTGACCATTTTGTTATTTTAGATTTCATGCAACCGACTTGGGATGATCTTCAGGACAGAGTGGTTGTCGTTACCGGCGCGTCGAAAGGACTGGGAAGAGCGCTCGCTTTCGGTTTCGCCGTGAAAGGAGCCCGTCTTGCCATCTGCGCCCGGAATGCCGATCGCCTGCAGATGGTAGAACGCACCATACGGCGAAACAATGGGAGCGTTTTCGCCATGCCGTTCGATGTAAGCGAACATACCCATGTCGAAATCTTTGCGAAGAAAACGCTCGAGAGATTCGGCCGCGTCGATGTGCTCATTAATAACGCATCAATCCTCGGTCCGCGAATCGAAGTAAACGATTATCCCTACGTCGCCTGGCGCGAAGTCATCGAAGTTAATCTGCACGGATCCTTCCTCCTCACAAAATCGTTTCTCCCGTCGATGATAGACCGGAAAGCCGGCTCGATCGTCAACCTCAGTTCCGGAGTGGGATCGGTGGGAAAGCCGAAATGGGGAGCCTATCTTGCATCGAAATTCGGTCTCGAAGGATTTTCGTTCATGCTCGCGGAGGAGCTGAAGGGCCGGAATATCCGGGTGAATATAGTCAATCCGGGTGGTATGGCGACCGATATGCGAAGAGCGGCATATCCCGATGAAGATCAGTCGAAACTGAAAAAGCCGGAGGACATTCTGAACGTATTTTATTACCTCGCATCCGACATGTCCGCCGATATCACGGGCCAGCGGTTCGATGCCCAGGAATTTATTCCCCCGGTTCTATGACTTGATCCTGAGCTTGATGCGGAACGTCGTTCCTTCGCCGATACGGCTTTCCTTCAGGACCAGTTTCCCGTTGTGATAGTTCTCGATGATGCGTTTTGAGAGACTGAGTCCGAGTCCCCACCCCCGCTGTTTCGTGCTGAACCCAGGACGGAAAATATCCTTTCTGAACTTCTTGTCGATGCCCCGTCCCGTATCGGAGATGTCGATAATCAGTGCATGCGGCCTGCTTGCGACATTCATCGTGATCGTACCCGGATATTGCTCGATAGCATCCAGAGCGTTTTTGATCAGATTCTCAATTACCCATTCGAAGAGCTCCGCATTTATCCGTATCCTCACATCCTGCTCGATGTGAAGTCGAATGGTCACCTGCTTCTTCATCTGCGGCAGGCGCCGTTCGAAGTAAGTGACGACGTTCGAGAGGACCTCCCGGATCGATTCTTCGCGCAGGTCGGGGGTTGATCCGATCTTCGAGAAGCGGGCGGCTATTTTATTCATCCGCCCGACATCTTTATCGAGCTCATCGATCGTATCGAGCAACTGCGGGTGATCCCTCCCGTGCTCGCGGAGCAGCTCGATCCATCCCATAATGCTCGAGAGGGGAGTACCGATCTGATGCGCGGTCTCCTTCGCCATGCCGACCCATATGTTCGACTGTTCGTTTCGCTTGATGTAGCTGAACCCGATATAGCCGATCAGGATGAACAGTCCCGCGAGAGCTATCTCGATCACCGGGAGCCATTTCAATTGCCGGATTAGTTCCGATTCACCGTAATGCAGGTGGTTCAGGACGATCGAGTCCTGGTAGGTCACCCGTATCGGCGGGGTTCGGGCGTCCATCTTCTCGATGAGTCTGCGCAATTGCTCGCGCTGCAGCTCCGGAGCTGCAGCGGAATCGAGGTTAATATTACGTGCGAAATTTTCGTACGGACCGATCGGTTCCTTCCGGCTATCGCTGATAATGATCGGGAAATCGATTGCTTTGATGATCTCGTCGAAGATGAACGAGAAATCCCCGCTATCCGACTCTCCCGAAGCGATGTATTCGAGCGAACGGGCGTACAGGTCTGCTACTTCCCGCTCTTTCTGCTGCAGCCGGGATATGGTAAATTGAGTATAGATCAGCAAAGCGGCAACCAGTATGAACGCACCGGCGAGAAGCGCTATTTTCAGGTTAGCGGAGCGGGGGGTGTTGATCATCCGTGCCATCGCCGGCCTCGGGAAGAAAGAGGATTCTCCTGCAGCGGGAGTCCGGGCGAATCATTCTCCGATCGGCGACGGGAGGACGTTCCGATTAAACGTTTATGAGTCATGTTTTAACGATGGTCTGGTCTCTTCGTGCACCGACTGATATCAGGCTTGCGGGAATTCCCAACAACTCCTCTATACGTTCAATATACGCCTTTGCGTTCTGCGGCAGATAACAATAATCGGTAAAGTCGGACAGCGAACAGGTCCAACCGGGCAATTTTTCATAGACCGGTTCGATCGATTCGAGGGTCCGTATGTCGGTCGGAAATGTCCGCAATGCTCTCCCCTTATGCATATATCCCGTACAGATCGAAATTTCCTCAAGGTGGCTGAGCACATCGAGTTTTGTAAGCGCCATTTTTTGAATTCCGTTCACCCGGATCGAGTACTGCAGGAGCATCGCATCGAACCATCCGCATCTGCGCGGGCGGCCGGTCGTCGCGCCGAATTCGTTCCCCCACTGTCTCAGCTGTTCTCCCTGCTCGCCGCTGAGCTCGGTAGGGAAGGGACCGTTGCCCACTCTCGTCGTGTATGCTTTAACGATGCCGGTGATTTCGTTGATCGCTGTCGGCGGAATTCCGAGTCCGGTACAGGCGCCGCCGCTCGTCGGATTCGATGAGGTAACGTACGGATAGGTGCCATGGTCGATATCGAGCAGCGAGCCCTGCGCACCTTCCGCGAGGATCCGCTTACCGGCCTTCAATGCCTGATTGAGGTAATATGAGGTGTCGGTAATGAATTCATCGATCTTTTTATCGAATTCCTGGTATTCGTTGATCATCTCGTCGACGTCGAGTTCCTCTTTCTCGTAAATACTCCTCAGGACTTTGTTCTTTTCCTCGAGATTGAGCTTGATCTTCTGCGCCAGCGTATCCCGGTCGAGCAGGTCGACGATCCTTATGCCGGTGCGCGTGAATTTATCGATGTATGCCGGACCGATCCCGCGTCCCGTCGTTCCTATCCTGGCGGATTGTTCCTCGCGAAGCCGGTCGAGCAGTTTATGGTAAGGCATGATCAGGTGGGCGTTGTGGCTGATGAGCAATCTGCCGTCGATCTCGAGTCCGAACGACCTGAGCATCTCGATCTCGTCGAGCAGGGCTACGGGGTCGACGACTACCCCGTTTCCGATGACGCAGGTAACATCGTCGTTGAAGATGCCCGAGGGGATGAGGTGAAGAATATATTCCTGTTTGCCGATGACGACGGTATGTCCGGCATTTGCTCCTCCCTGGTATCGTGCGACAATGTCGACGTGCTCGCTCAGGTGGTCGACGATCTTTCCTTTTCCTTCGTCCCCCCACTGAGAGCCGATGATAACATGGACGGGCATGCGATGAATTCCTTTCCTCTGCGAGGTGAAACGTAAAAAAACTCCGGCGGGATCCGTCAAGCCGCAATCCCAGATTTACCGGAGTTCAGAGAGAGATTCGATGAAGAACTTATCTGTTGAAGTCGTCTACAGCCTCCCCAACCGACGGAAAATTCGGGAAAATCGACCCCAACTTGGCAACCGTTATCAAACCCGAAATCTTCTGAGACGCGCGGGCGATTTTCAGATCGCCTCCCACGTTCCGCATGGTGGTTAATCCGCCGATGAGCATCCCGAGTCCCGAACTGTTCATGATCTTCACTTGGTCGAGATCGACGACAATCTTCTTCTTCCCCCCCTCAATCATTTCATGCAGCTTATCGTTGAGTGCAGTCGCATCCGGTCCTCCCATAATATTCCCCTGCAGTGAAATGACCGTTACGTCCTGTTGTTCCGATACGGTAAGGTCCACGGGATACTCCTCGCCTGTAGTTTAATCGTGTTAGGATACCTTCTGTGCAAGATGCGTTTTCTGCTGATTTCTGTTCACCCATTCGATGATGAGCGCGCTCGCAATATAAATGGAGGAATAGGTACCCGTAATGACTCCGATGATGAGGGTAAACGCAAATCCGCGGGTAACCTCGCCTCCGAAAATGAACAACACCACGAGCACGATCAGCACGGTTCCTGAGGTAATGATAGTCCGGCTCAGTGTGTCGTTGATGCTCTTATTAATCACATCGTACATACTCCAGCTCCGGTACAGCTTCAGGTTTTCGCGAATGCGATCGAAGATCACGACGGTATCGTTCACCGAAAGACCGATGATGGTAAGAATAGCGGCAATCACATTCTGGGTTATCTCCAGGTTGAGGTACGGAGAGAGTCCGTTCAGCAGGGCAAGCATGCCGACAGTGACGAGAATGTCGTGGAACAGCGCGGCAACTGCCCCGACGCCGTACATAAACTTGAAGCGTATTGCGATATATCCGAGAATTGCGAAAAGGGCGACCACCAAAGCCGTCGTCGCGTCGCGTCGCAATTCCGCACCGATGCGCGGTCCGATCGTATCTTCGCGGAGTATGGTAATCGGGTTGTCCTGGAAGGATTCCGTGAGGGTACGCAGTATATTTTCCCGCACCTGGGCCTCCTCGTCCTGCTGAATGGTCCGGATCAGGATATCCCGGGGAGTGCCGAAAGTCTTGATCTCCGCCTGCTCGAAACCGGCGGTTGTGAGTACCGAGCGGATATCTCCGATCGGTACTTCCTGCTCAAACTCAATGACCAACTCGGTACCTCCTACGAAATCGATACCCCAATCGATGCCTTTATACACAATGGATGCGACGCCGACCAGAATGATCACCGCCGATATCATATAAAAGGTCTTCCGCAAACCCATAAAATCTATATTCGTTTTGGATAGAAGACGCATCTAAAAAACTCCTTCGGAAAAAAATTCGGTATAGAAAATATTGCACAAACGGTTCCGGCGCTCAGCCGAAGCTGACATGCGCGGTCTTGCGTTCGGTCAGTATATCGAAGATAACCCTCGTGATGACGATTGCACTGAACAAGCTGGCAACGATGCCGATCATCAAGGTAAGTGCAAACCCCTGTACGGGCCCCGTGCCGAACTGATATAGAATAATGCCGACGAGAAACGTTGTAATGTTCGCATCGATAATTGCGCTGAACGCTTTCGAGTACCCGGCGTCGATCGAAGCCCTGAGCGTCTTTCCGGTCGCTTCCTCCTCACGGATGCGCTCGAAGATGAGCACGTTCGCATCGACCGCCATACCGATGGTGAGGATGATGCCGGCGATGCCGGGCAGCGTGAGCGTCGCCTGGAATCCTGCAAGAACGCCGAGAATAAAGACTACGTTGAAGAGCAGGGCGACGTCGGCGATTGAACCGGCCGTACGATAGTAGAAGATCATGAACAGTACCGTCAGTCCGAACGCGAAGGCGGTCGAGGACAATCCGCGACGGATCGAATCCTCTCCGAGCGATGGTCCGACCGTCCGCTGTTCGATGATCGCAACGGGTGCCGGCAAGGCGCCCGCCTTGAGAATGATCTCGAGCAGCCGCGCTTCATCGGTGCTCTCCAACCCCTCGATCTGCGAGCGACCTCCCGTGATGCGGTTGCGTACGACGGGGGCGGAAAAGACCGCATCGTCGAGTACAATTGCGACCTGTTTGCCGATATTAGCGCCGGTGATACGCGCCCATTCCCTCGATCCCTCGCTGTTCATCGTCATGGTGACGATCGGCTGGTTGAAATTCGGATCGATGGTCGCCTGAGCGTCCGTAACAACACTGCCGGTCAGCTCCGGATCCGAATAGGTTCCGTAGAGCGCGTAGTACTGTTTGCCCTCGGCGATGAATTGATGCCGCGCCGACCATGCGAAATTGAAGTTGGACGGGAAAAGCGCGCGTACGTCCTCCCGCTGCAGAATTCTGTTGACGCGTTCGCGGTGGTCTTCCGATACGTAGGAAACTCCCGATCCCTGCTGCTCGGGCCTGACATAGTATAAAAAGGGATGGCGTTCGCGGAGCTCCGCCTCGGTCAGATCGATCGGAGCGTCTGCGGTGTCGCGGTCTGCCTCCGGATCCGCCTCGCGCGAGAGGAGATCGTCGATTCTTCCGATGACGTTAAACACGATTTCCGGTTCCCGGAGGAGTCGGAATTCGAGCCGCGCGGTTCCCCGGAGAAGCCGGCGGACCTCGTCTTCGTTCGTTACTCCGGGTAACTCGACGATGATTCGCCGTGCGCCCATTTTCTGGATGCTCGGTTCCGAAACTCCGTACTGGTCGACCCGGTTTCTGACGATCTGAATCGCCCGGTCAATTGCTCCGTCGGCGTTCGATCGTAAATTCCGAATTATCTGATCGTCGCTGTCGCGTATACTTCCGTAATATCTGCTCAACCGGACGCCGACATCGCCGAATACAGACGCAAAAATGTCGAGAGCCGCTTCATCGGTTCGCGCGACTTCTTCGCGTACCTGCTGCATGAGCGACTCGAATTGTTCGTCCTTGTTCTGTGCGAGATCGTCAAGCAGTCTCACGACATCGACCTCGAGGACGACCCGCATACCTCCCTGCAGATCGAGACCGAGTTTCATCCGCTCAAGGCGCGCTTTACGGATATCGGACTCGTTCGATTCGAAATACGAGATGCTATCTGCGCCGGTGAGAGTGTTTAAGGTCTTGTTGTACTGGTAATCTTTATAGGTCGGAAGAAGAAAATAGAGCGATAATAAAACCGAAATAATGATGATGATGATCTTGGTGCGGTTTTTCTTCACAAATCGTTACCTCCCTCTCTATTGCGTAGGGGTGTTCGAATATGTTGATTAAGCTTAGCAGATGTTCGATTCACAGAACAAAAAATATAATTCAAAATCCTCGAAAAGTCAATAAAATGATTGCTTTTTTACATTTTCAGGTTTATATTATTGATTTGTATTTGTACACCCTCGACAATAGCGGTAAGCCAAAGGAGTCAAAGCTTTATGCCTTTAATGACAAAAATGCGCGACAATATGCCGGCGATTCTCATCGGACTCGTTCTCGCATTCGTGATCATGATTGTGTTCGAGTGGGGAATGGATTTTTCCGGACTCTCGGGACAGCGTCAGACCGTGCTCGGAAAGGTGAACGACCGGGAGATCTCCTACCAGGAGTTTTCGGATATCCTCCGCAACGTTTCGGAAATGCAGCGCCAGCAATTAGGCGGAACTATCGACGATGAATACATGAATTTTCTCCGCGAACAGGTCTGGACCAATATGGTCAATGAGATCCTGCTCGAGGAGGAGATCAAACGGCGTGGAATCGAGGTGACCGATCAGGAGATCGTGAACTGGGTCCGGGGCGAAAATCCTCCGGAATTCCTCCGCACGCAATTCGTCGATTCCCTCGGTAACTTCGACCGGTTTGCGTACGATGCGGCGCTCTCGGACCCGCGCAACCGGGAGCAGGTAGTACAACTCGAGCGGATGCTGCGCAATCAGCGTAAGCAGGAGAAACTGCAGAGCATGCTGATGACGTCGGTTCGTGTGACCGAAGGCGAGATCCGGCAGAGATTCACCGAACAGAATATCAGGGCGGATTTCGACTATGTGCTCTTCGATCCGAACAGGGTCGTGGCGGCAGATGCAGTCGAGATCACCGACGATGAGATCCGCAGACACTATAATGCAAACCCGCAGGAGTTTAAGAATCCGGCCAGCCGAAATCTCGAATACGTGCTGTTCCGATTCATCCCTTCGAAAGAGGATTCGATCGAGGTACGCGAAGAGCTCGAATATCTGAAGAAAGACCTCGAAGGAGGCGCCGATTTTACCACACTCGTTGAAGAGTTCTCGCACACCCCCTTCACCGACGCGTTCTTCAAACCGGGCGAAGTGAGTTCTGCAAAAGAGGCGGTCGTCTTCAGTTCCCAACCGGGCGATCTGATCGGTCCCATAGCGGATACCGATGGCATGCACCTGATTAAAATTATCGACCAGCGTTCGGGTCGCGATGAATTCGTGCGCGCGCAGCATATTCTGCTCCAGTTCGAAGCGGATACCGCGGCCGTACGCGAACGCGCCCGCGAACTCATTGCCCGTCTGAACGACGGCGAGGACTTTGCCGAACTGGCGAGCTCCTATTCCACCGATCCCGGTTCCGCCCAGCAGGGCGGCGATCTCGGTTGGTTCGGGAGAGGCAGGATGGTCGCTCCGTTCGAACAGGCGGCATTCAACGCTCGCATCGGCAGCGTCGTCGGTCCCATCGAATCCCAGTTCGGGCTGCATATCATCAGGGTGAACGAACGGACGAACCGCGAAGTGAAATTCGGCACGATTCATCTGCCCGTTCAGGTGAGCCCGTATACGCGCAACAAGTTGTTCGATGATGCGGTGGATTTCGCGTTCGTCGCACAAAAGCGCTCTCTGAAAGAGGAAGCCCAGGCGTTCGGCTTTTCAGTGTTCGAGACCGGACTGTTCTCGGAGGGAGGCGTGATTCCCGGCATCGGTGTGAATGAATCGGTGATGCGGTTCGCGTTCGATAGCCGCTCCGGAGCAGTGAGCGAAGTGCTTGAAACCCAGTCGGGTTTCGCCATCTTCAGGATCAAGGATGTGCAGCGTGAGGGAGTCAAGCCGTTGGATGAAGTCCGGGCATCGATCAGGACGGATCTGCAGCGCGAAAAAAGACTCGCTCTCACCGAAGAAAAAGTACAGGATATCCGGCGGGAACTCGGCGACCGTCCGCTAAGCGCGCTCGTTGAGATAGATCCGAGCCACCAGATACAGTCTGCCAGCTCGGTATCGCTGACCGGAACCGTCCCCGGACTCGGACGGGATGTAAAACTCATCGGTGCGGTTTTCGGACTTCCGGTAGGCGCCGTCTCCGATCCCGTTCAGGGTACCCGCGGTTATTTTCTTGTTTCGGTAAAGAGCCGGAACGAATTCGACGAGCAAGCATACGCTGACCAGCGGGAAACGATCAAGGAATCGCTCCTCCAGTCGAAACGCCAGCAATTTTTCTCGCAATGGCTCACCGCACTGCGGAATGACGCGGAGATAGTGGATAACAGGTATATGTATTTCAGATAGCACCCCCGGAACGTTCACCGTCGACAGAACGGTGAATTATAACGTCACGACTGAGGACGACGGGCATATTTTTTATTTAGAAGTTTATTTCGATAAAACCCGGTTATGAAGTACAGCCGGGTTTTTTTATTGGCGATCGGCAACGGTGAATGCACCGCTCGCTGGTCGGCGGGGATTGGTCCGAACGTAAGACACACATATTCCGGAGATATCGATGAGGCGATTTGTACACGCAAGCTTGCTTGCCGTATTTCCTGCAGTGTTGGCAGCCCAACCGGGAGAATTCCGTGAACCTGACGGCGGCGGTGTCATGCAATTTGAAAATGTACAATGCCTGTCGGACGAATTTCGCCATGAAATTCTTCTCTATAATAAATCCGTCATAGATACATTTCACGGGCAGGGGATTCTCCTCAAGATCTCCGACGACGACCCGATCGTATTCGGATTTCCTCTGGCATGGAACGAGCATATCGATGGATACGGGTTCCATGGGATATCCGGTTTCGTGGATCACGATCCGGCATATCCGAATCAACTTCGGGATTATACCGGGGGCACAAGAACATACGATCTTGCGAGCGGCTACAATCATAAGGGAACGGATTATTTTCTCTGGCCCTTCAACTGGAATATGGTTCATAACGACGAGGTAATTGTCATCGCCTCGGCGGACGGGGTGATTCTGAATAAGGTCGACGGCAATTTCGACCAGAATTGCGGATTCATCCCGGGTCAGACGTGGAATGCAGTCTATATCGGTCATGACGACGGCTCCCAGGCATGGTATGGGCATATGAAGAACGGCACCACGACACCGAAGGCGACCGGGGAGCGTGTCGAACGCGGCGAATATCTGGGTGTGGTTGCGTCTTCGGGGCAGTCGACGGGGCCACATCTCCATTTCGAAATTTACGACGCCTCGCTGAATCTCATCGATCCGTACCAAGGTCCGCACAATCCCACCGTCAACCGGAGCTGGTGGGAGGATCAGCGACCATACTATGATTCTGCGATCAACCGGCTGCAGACACATGCGAAGCCGCCTGAATTCCGTTCCTGTCCGGCGCTCCATGACGTAAATGAATCGAATCAATTCGACTCCGGCGACACGCTCTTTCTCGCGGTTTACTACCGCGATCAGCTGCAGGGACAGGAAAGCGATCTCAGGATCTACAGACCGGACGGTTCCGTATGGCAATCGTGGAGCAATTCGAGCACGGATCCGCATTACGCCGCAGCGTTCTGGTATTGGTGGGTGGTTGTGCCGCACGCTCTGCAGAATGGCGAGTACACCTTCGAGGTGAGTTACGAAGGTAAATCATATACACACGGGTTCAGTATCGGCGCTGCGACCGGTATATCGGACCGAAAAGAAATTCCGCGGCTGTTTGCGCTGAGACAGAATTTTCCCAACCCATTCAATCCGTCGACGACGATAGAGTATTCGATTGAGTCCGGCACGCACGTTGCGATTAAAGTCTATGACCTGCTGGGGAGGGAACTCGCCGTGCTGGTAAACGAATTCAGGGAAAGCGGATTTCACTCGGTCGAGTTCTCCCCCGGAGATCTTCCCAGCGGCGTATATTATTACAGGATGTCGGCGGGCGGGTTCGACGATGTAAAGAAATTTGTCGTGGCGAAATAAATCGGAAGAGACCGGCCGTGTTCGGCCGTGCGTTGCCTGATAAGCCGGGGCGCCTCTGCGGTTTGATAGCCGGTGTGCGGTCTTCCGTTAGATTCGTTGTATATGTATTAACCTTTCTTAGCGGTCGGAATTCTCTATGTCGCGCTTGCAACTCGATCTTCCGGGAGCATTCATATTCTCGACTGAAATACCCGTCAGGATAACGGACATCAACTATGGCGGGCATCTCGGCAACGATTCCATGCTCTCCATTCTGCATGAATCACGTATCAGGTTCCTGAATTCGCTCGGTTACTCCGAACAAAACATCGGAGGAGCCGGCATCATCATGGCGGATGCGGTAGTCCAATTCAAATCCGAAGCTTTTTACGGCACGGTGCTACGCATTGATATCGGAGCGGGTGATATTCAGAACTCCTCGTTCGATTTGTATTATAAGGTTGTCGATGCTCAGACCGGCAAGGAAATCGCCCGCGCGAAAACCAATATTGTGATATTCGATTACTCCCGCCGCCGTCCGGTCGCGATGCCGGATGTATTCCGCAAGAAGATCTCGCCTGTGTCTGAGAATACGATATAGCAGCGGGTGTGATATCGGAGAAGATAAACCGTCCGTCTCGACATCCCTGCGCTTTCTCCGAACTG
Source organism: uncultured Ignavibacteriales bacterium (assembly GCA_964495085.1). Lineage (GTDB taxonomy): Bacteria > Bacteroidota > Ignavibacteria > T3Sed10-11 > T3Sed10-11 > CAZBUK01. Next base: position 22,159 of record CAZBUK010000009.1, on the reverse strand, counting down.
TGCAACGCGGTATCCTTTCGTCCGGAGAGTGTCTATAAAAACATCCGCAGCCCATACGACGCATAACACACACGACAAGGAAGTAAGTCCGGTTCTTAAGCAAGTAGATTTCTACAGGATACAGAGGCGAATGACGAGTGCGGTACGAAGTTATACTTTCAGGTTCTTGAACCCACTGCGTAGGGCAGATTGAATGAATTGGAGAATTTTCCGATATTACCAGGTGTAGAATTTATTGCCGTGAGAAATGAATCGTTCGCTGTACTCTCGGGAAATCGGCTAACCATAATAGAGAACTCTTTATCTATACCTTACGCTCGCCAAGTTCATTTCAAGTATGAAGCATCTTACCACTCGAAACGAAGTAGTGCAATATATCCGCGAACACCGGACCGTGGTCGTTTTCAAAGCCGGTACGTGCCGTCAGACGACCGAGGCCCTGAAGCGAATAAAACCCTACATCGAGCTGCGGAAAGACATAGCGGCCGGGTATATCGAGGTGGTCGATTTCCGCGAAGCGAGTGCGGCTGCTGCCGAACTCTCCGGTAAAAAACATGAAACACCGCAGGTTTTGCTCTTCGTCGACGGATCCTGCGTCTATGCGGAGAATCACTGGCGAATCAGTGTGGATGGATTGCATGAAGCGGTTGTAAAGTTCAATACCTGATCGATCGCCTTCATCTCTTCTCCCCAATCTCCCGAAAAACTTTCTTTTTCAAAATGAAACCGAATCTTTTTGTTCCAACAACTTAATTCGGGCTAATCTATCTTATTTGAATTCCAGAAAAAATATCCATATATTTTCGCATACCTTCCTCATATAAATTTTTCTGGAAAGTTTTAACGATTCGACATCCTTCACACGATTTTTCCAAATCTTCTGACAAGGTTTCTATGCAAAAGACCAATACATCAACCGCTGCTGCGATTCCGAGTTTTTTCACCAGCGTGTCCCGCAATTTCGACCGCGCAGCAGCGTACACTAATCATCCAAAGGGACTGCTCGAACAGATCAAGATGTGCAACAGCGTGTATCACTTTACGTTCCCCATTAGAAAAGGAAAGGGAGAATTTGAAGTGCTGCAGGCATGGCGCGTAGAGCACAGCCACCATAAATTGCCGACAAAAGGCGGCGTACGATACGCCGATAATGTCAATGCCGACGAGGTGATGGCGCTTGCGGCGCTCATGACCTACAAGTGCGCCGTGGTTTCGATTCCTTTCGGCGGTGCAAAGGGCGCGGTAAAGGTGAACATCAGCAAATATTCGGTCGAAGAACTCGAAGCGATCACAAGGCGGTTTACGTCAGAACTCATCCATAAGAATTTTCTCGGACCGGGGATCGACGTTCCGGCACCGGATTACGGTACAAGCGCGCGCGAAATGTCGTGGATGGCGGATACATATCAGGCATTCAATCCGAACGCCGTCGATGCGGTTGCGTGCGTTACCGGAAAACCGCTGAGCCAGCACGGCATTCAGGGACGGAAGGAAGCGACGGGACGCGGGGTCTACTTCGCGGTCCGCGAGGCCTGCAAGAACGCGGAAGATATGAAGGAGCTCGGCCTCAGCACGGGTCTCGACGGAAAGACAGCGATCGTCCAGGGACTCGGCAACGTCGGCTATCACGCCGCGAAATACCTGAGCGAAGACGGCGTGAAGCTCATCGCCCTGACGGAGATCGAGGGGGCCATCTATAACGAGAAAGGACTCGATCTCGAGGATGTCATGCGCCATCGCAGAGAAACCGGATCGATTTTGAACTATCCCGGTTCGAAGAGCATCGTAGATACCGGCGCCGCCCTTGAGTTGGCCTGCGATATTCTCGTCCCCTGTGCACTCGAAAATACGATCACGCATCTGAACGCCGAACGTATTTCCGCTAAGATTATCGCAGAAGGGGCGAACGGTCCGACGACACCCGAAGCCGAAGACATTCTTTCCAAAAAAGAATGCCTCATCATCCCGGATATCTACTGCAACGCAGGCGGTGTCGTGGTATCGTATTTCGAATGGCTCAAGAACCTTTCGCATGTCAGATTCGGTAGGCTCGGTAGACGCTTTACGGAATCCACGAATACGCAGCTCCTGCAAGCGATTGAGGTCGCATCGGGCATCAAATTCTCCGAGGATGTCGTAAAACGAATTGCCCGCGGTCCCGATGAAGGCGACCTCGTCGATTCGGGCCTGGAGGATACCATGATCCTTGCATATATCGAAACCCATAAGACCTGGCTGAAATACGGAAAGAAAATACCGATGCGAACCGCTGCGTTCATCAATTCGATCAACAAAATCGGTCAATCGTATCTCGATCTCGGAATCTTTCCCTGAGACGTCTGGATTTGTTATAATAGAAACTATTCAATATGCCCGTTGCCTTAATGCGGCGGGCATTTTTTTATATCTGCGGTGAGTCAGATTTGTTCCGTACGCAGGCGGTACTCCCAGATCGAGCAACCTTATCAGGAGCGCAGCCGTTCGGTTCCTGCCACGGACGGCCGGACGCCTCTTATCCCGAACCGATTCCGAACGGATACCCTTCGATGTATTATCGGCATTATTTTGCTTCGAAAATATATTCCTCGTATATTTCATAAATTATAGATATTTAACATCCCATAGCGAGTTGATTCCCGGTCTGTCACCGGCTTTCTTATTGAACAGGAGCCGCATATATCGTGCTCGTGATTTATTAAATATATTCCATTTCAGATTCCCATCGGTGATAGAGGGGAGTTGTAATGATAGGTCCTTTTATCGGACTGGCCTACTTATTCCTGCTTCAGGGCGCCTCAGGCGAACATACGGATTCAACATCGGTGACCAAAGTACCGGATGGCGAAGTCGTGCTTCGTACACTACCCAACAATTCGTTTATGGAAGGAGAGCGCCTGCTATTCGACATCAGCTTCGGGGTGATCAACGCCGGAGAGGGAGAGATGTCGATCCCCGAAATAACCGAGATTAACGGACGGGAATGTTATCGGGTGCTGTTTACCGCCCGGTCCGTGTCGCCGTTTTCCTGGGTATATCGTGTCGACGACCGGTGGGAGACGCACATCGACCGGAGAGGATTGTTTCCCTGGCGCTTTACTCTCAGGATCCGGGAAGGGCGCTATTCGCGCGATTTTGCGGTCGATTTCGATCAGATAAATAATGTTGCAACTACCCGGAAGGGCGAATACGATACGCCTCCGTATGTACACGATATTGTATCGTCCTTTTACTTTATCCGCACGGTCGATTTCTCCGAATTCGAACCCGGACAGCGGATTACGCTGAAGAACTTCTATAACGATTCGACCTATTCGCTCGATGTCCTTTTTCACGGGCGTGAGGTGGTGAAAGTCCGGACGGGTACCTTTCGAACCATTCTTATTGAGCCGCTCATTAAGGAGGGCGGCTTGTTCAAGCGTGACGGGGCGATATTCGTCTGGCTTACCGACGACAATCTGCGCGTCCCGGTCCGGGTCAGTACCCGCATCCCGCTCGGATCGATCACCGCAGAACTTAAATACTACACCGGACTCCGCGATGCGATCAGAGCCCGCGTTCACTGAGTATCTATGAGCCGATTCAGACAGTTCGATTTATCAGGAATAAAAACCGTATCTATTAAAGAGCGGAAAAGTAAAGTCGGTACGGCCGATTTTGCGAAGCCCTTCGACCCGAGCGGCGGATCGTTCAAAGATTTTCTGAATTCTCTCCCATCCATACTTATTTCTAAAGATTTTAAGGAAATCGTCAATGAAATCATCTCTGCGCGGGGGCGGGGGCTGCCGGTAATCGTTATGATGGGAGCGCACGTGATCAAAGTCGGTTGTTCGCCGCTGCTAATCGATCTGATGCAGCGGGGCTTCGTGACGGCGGTCGCGATGAACAGCGCCTCGGCAATACATGACGTTGAGACAGCGATGTGGGGAGTTACCTCCGAGGACGTCGCCGGAAATCTGACCGACGGTTCATTCGGTATGTGGAAGGAAACGGGAGATTTTATCAACAATACGCTTGCAGCGTCTATGGGCACGGAAACGGGATACGGCGAGGCGCTGGGGGACGAGCTGATACGACGGAATCCGCCGGAGCTTCGCCACAGCATTCTTGCTGCGGCCTGTCGCTTGAACATTCCGGCAACGGTTCACGCAGCAATCGGGACGGACATCGTTCATCAGCAGCCCACGATGAACGGATCGGTTACGGGAGAGATGTCCTTTCGGGATTTCAAGCTGTTCTGTTCCACGGTCGGGCTGCTGGTCGGCGGAGGAGTGGTCCTGAATTTCGGCTCCGCGGTCATCCTGCCGGAAGTATTCCTCAAGGCATTGACCATCGTGAGAAATACCGGCATCGATGCCCGTGGATTCATCACCGCGAATTTCGATATGCTGCAGCATTACCGTCCGACGATGAATGTCGTACAGCGGCCTACGCAGGACGGAGGCAGGGGATACTCCGTCACGGGACATCATGAACTCATGATACCTCTTCTCTGCGCCGCAATCAGGAGCGAGTCGGTCTGATATGGAGAATCAGGCGGAAGAAACGAAATCCGGCGGGGCTGCTTATGCACCCTCGACTGTTTTCAACAGGATTTCGTTCCATCCCGTTGTTTATGCACTGTTCGCGCTGATCATCATTTTCTTCCTTTACCAGATCGTCGGCGGCGGAATTTCCTTTATCCTCTTCGGCATCGATTTTTCCGAGGATAATGTCTCGGCGATCAGGTGGGTTACTTTATCAGGACAGCTCTTATTCCTGCTGGTGCCGACGCTCATTCTGATACGCTTACAGAGCGGGAGCATTCGGGGATTCGTTCGTTTCAAGCCGATCGGTTTGGCCGAAACGCTCGTCATTATCGTGGGCGTGCTCGCTGCACAACAGTTCCTGCAAGGTTATCTGATAATTCAGGATTCGATACCGCTGCCGGAAGTTCTCCGCCCGTACATAGAAAGTATGAAGGAGGCGATCGAACGCACCTATCGCATCCTCGTGTCGGCGGATTCAATCCCCGAGCTCCTCTTCGTGATCATTGTGATCGCGCTCGTTCCATCGGTTTCTGAGGAAATACTTTTCAGGGGACTCATTCAACGGAATTTCGAGTTTAGCTTCGGGCTTGCGGGGGGCGGAGTCGTCGCCGGCGTCATCTTCGGACTGTATCATCTGAATCCGTTCAGCATGATACCGCTTATCGCACTTGGCGTCATATTCGGATTGCTCGTGTACAAGACGGGTAGTATCCTGAGTGCGATGCTCGCACACTTCGTCAACAATTTCTCGGCGGTGATAGCGGTTTATCTCCGCCGTGAAGATTATCTCGTGATACCGGAAGGAACGGCGCTCACTCCGTCGCTCTTTATCGTGATGATCGTGAGTTTTCTGATTGCTGTCGGATGCTGGTTTCTGCTCGACAGGATACGATTGTACAGACAGACAAGGACGGAACTCGTCCGGTTGGAAATACCATGAAAGAAGCGGGAGGATAAAATGTCGGAATGCCCATCATGCGGTTATGAATATATCGAATCCGTAGAAGTATGTCCGGAATGCGGGATTTTACTGGCGGAAATGGAAGACTGCTCGAATTGCGCGGAGCGAATTCAGAAGAGCGCTGAGTATTGTCCATACTGCGGCATTATCCGCGTCCACCCCGGTCCCGGGCTGGAGTGCGAGAACCACCCGGATAACCCCGCGATCGCGGTCTGCATAATCTGCGGTAAGGCGGTGTGCTCGATCTGCCGGAAGGTGAAGATGAACAAGACATTCTGCGAAGACGATAAACACGCGAAGGTTTATGAGAACTGGGTTATTGCCTACACCTCGGCCACGGAATATGAAGCGGAAATGGTGAAGGCGAATCTTGAGAATGCCGGCATCGGATGCATGATCTTCAATCAGCAGGATCACGCATATTTTCTGACGGTCGGATCGATGGCGCGCGTCAACGTGATGGTCCCCAAGAACGAGCTTGCCGCGGCGACGGAAATCATCGATTCGATCAGAACGGATACCGGTGAACATGAATAACTTTGTACAACGGGTTGCAGTCGCGGTGTTGGGAATCCCGCTCATACTCGGTGCGGTGATATACGGAGGGATTTGGCTCTTCCTCCTCGTCCAAATTATCGGGATCGGCATCCTGTATGAGTTTTATCATCTCTCCGAAAAGAAAGGGGCGTTTCCTCATCGTCTGCCCGGTATGGCGGGAATAACGATTTTCTTCATATACTTCTCATTCGATGCATTGGCGCCTCTGTTCACCACCTACGAAGCCGGGATCCGCCCCGACAGATTTTTAATAGTATCACTCATCGTCTTTGTGATACTCGTTATATCGCTCGAGCTCTGGCACCGGAAAGGATCACCGTACATCAATCTGGGAGTTACGATGCTCGGCGTTCTGTATATCGGAATTGGAATGGGAACGTTTATCGGCCTCCGGGAGTTGTTTAACGGCGGAGAGGTCATCATCCTCATGTTGTGTACCATTTGGGTATGCGATACCGCCGCATATCTCGGGGGAAAAGCGCTCGGGAAACGAAAACTGTACGCCGCGGTCAGTCCGAATAAAACGGTAGAAGGAGCGGCGTTCGGATTCGTCTTTGCGATACTGACGGCGGTTCTCTGCAAGTATCTGTTCGCGGCACATATCCCGCTGGGAGACGCGGCGGCGATCGGTGCGATAGCGGGGAGCATAGGACAGATCGGCGATCTTGCCGAATCAATGTTCAAACGGGATGTACAGGTAAAGGATTCATCATCTTTCTTTCCGGGACATGGAGGTTTCTTCGACAGGTTCGACAGCATACTGTTCGTGTCGCCGGTAGTATATGTATACGGAATTGCGGGCATGGGATTATGAGAGTCAGGGATTCTCATTTGAAACGGCAGCTGATCCCGAGAGTCAATGTGGTAACGCTTGGTTGTAGTAAGAACCTCGTAGACTCGGAAGAGCTGTTGGCGCAGCTGAAGAGCGGAGCGGTGGAAATCGCATCCTCCGAATCCGACGCGAACGTCGTTGTTGTCAATACATGCGGATTCATCGAGGCGGCGAAGGAAGAGTCGGTCAACACGATCCTCTCCGCGGTACGCTGGAAGCAGGAGCGCGACGGAAGAAAAGTTTTCGTGATGGGATGTCTATCGGAACGGTACGGCAATGAGCTCCGGAAAGACATACCGGAGGTCGACGCGTTCTTCGGAAGTAACAATATCGCTCCGGTGCTCGAACGGATCGGTATCGACTATAAATCGGAGCTCCTCGGCGAGCGGCATCTTACGACGCCCGCTCATTTCGCGTATTTAAAAATATCCGAAGGGTGCGATAATCCATGCTCGTTCTGTTCGATACCGATTATGCGAGGACTTCACCGGAGCAAACCGATCGAACAGATAGAAAAGGAAGCCCGCAAACTCGTCTCGCGAGGCGTCAGAGAACTCATCGTCATAGGACAGGATACGACCTACTACGGGCTCGATCTCTACGGCAGGAGAAGGCTGTCTGATCTCCTGCATATGCTCGGCGGTATAGAAGGATTGCACTGGATCCGGCTTATGTATGCTTATCCGGCTAAGTTTCCTGTCGACGTCATTGACGCCTTTAACAACATCCCGTCGCTGCTCCCCTATCTCGATATCCCGATTCAGCACATTTCCACTCAGGTTCTTCGATCGATGCGGCGCGGCCTGTCGCGCGATGCGACCGTCGATCTGATCAACCGACTGCGTGATTCAATACCGGATCTGGCCTTGCGAACCACCCTGATTGTCGGATATCCGGCCGAGGGAGAAAAAGAGTTCGAAGAGCTTGCGGAATTTATCGACGAAGGGCATTTTGCACGCCTCGGTGTGTTTACGTACTCCCGGGAGGACGGTACCGTAGCATATATGCTCGGCGATCCCGTTCCCTCCGTAGAAAAAGAGCGCCGGCGAAATATGATTATGGACATTCAGCGGCGGCATTCGCTGCGCCGGAATGACGTTCTCGTGGATACGGAACTGGAAGTCGTGATCGACGAAACCGACGCCGGATCCTGTTACGGAAGAACCGTCTGGGATGCTCCGGAGGTGGATAACCAGGTGATCATTCCGGATTCGGAGGCGGCCCTGGCAAAAGGCGAATGGTACAAAGTCCGCATCACCGACGCGATGGATTACGATTTATTCGGAGAGGTGACGACGTCCGGATAAACGGACAATGTCCCGCCGTCGTCCGCCGGAAAACGGAAATCCGAGGGGTCATATCGAAATGATTCACATTTCCCGCACCGCAATATTCCTGTTCGTTCTGTGCCGCCTGTTCGATTCCATTCCCGCTGCGGCGCAGCAGGAGCACCCGCTCCGGATGAACGGATATACGATCCTTACCGATGAAAAGCTTCCCGACGAATTCGCGGCGTATCTCCGCGCAGTCGCGGAACCATATCCTCCGGGCGACGGAGATTCCGACCGATTCAGTTCGCATCTCATTTCACTTTTCATGAACGAGGGGTATCTCGCGGCATCTGCCGCGTCGGAGATCCGGGGCGACACCATTCGCATCTCGGCCGGAGGCCGAAGCGTAATCCGCTCGGTAACCGCATATCCCGATACGATTCCGTTATCCGGCGAGGTGAACTCGATGAATGGCGAGTTGACCGGCGAATACGTGTCGACGCGAAGGATCGAATCCTGGATCGCAGAACTGCTGGTGCGATTCGAGGATGCCGGATATCCGTTCACGACGATCGGCCTCGATTCGATGCGCATCGAATCGTCGGAGCGGCCTGAGGTCGATTTGTTTTTCTCCTTCAGGAATTTCGATCCCGTACCCCTCCATACCATCCGTATCGAAGGCAATGTTGAAACCCGCGAACGTCTCATCATGAGACAGGCGGGTATTTTTCCGGGAGATCTCTACTCGAAACGAGCCGTCGAAGGCATCAAGCCCCGGCTCATGCGAACCGGTCTGTTCAGGTCGATAGGCGAACCGAAACTGTCTATCGACCGGAACGGAGGCCGTCTGCTCATCACGCTTGAAGAATCGCCGTTCAATTCGTTCGACGGGATGCTCGGTTATGTGCCCGAACCGGCGGGAGGCGGTTTCTTCACAGGACTCGCTCACGTCACTATGCGAAATCTATTCGGTACGATGCGGCGCTTCGAAGCGCGCTGGCAGCGTGAATCGCGGCTGACGCAGGAATTGTCCTTCGGTTACCGTGAGCCGTATCTCGCAGGATTTCCGCTCAGCGTATCCCTCGGCTTCAGACAACGGCAGCAGGATAGCACGTACGTGCAGACGAAGACCCGGTTAACGGCGGATACTGAACTGCTGAACACGATAACGGTCGGCGTATCCTATGAATACGAGACCGTCATCCCTGCCGACGACATTCCGCAGACACGCGTGCGGGATTCGCGGTCGCATTTCGGAGGATTCGAAATCTCATACGATACCCGTACCGATGCGGTTGTTCCGCGAGGTGGTATCCTGTACTCGACCGGTTATCAGACGGGCGAAGTTCGCCGCGGATCGGGCGAAGCGGCGGTTCGGGAAACCGTCAGAAAATTTTATATCGATCTGCACTCGTACATCCCGGTCGGACTCAGGAACATTTTCTACCTCGGGTTGCACGGACGCGAGGTTCGCATGAACGACGTCCAGGAGAGTGATCTTTTCCGCGTCGGCGGTACAAGAACGCTGCGGGGATATCGCGAAGGACAATTTCTCGGTACTCGTCTGGCCTGGTCGAATCTCGAATACAGGTATATGACGGGCAGACGCTCGTACGTGTTCGCTTTTATGGATACCGGTTACTATTCACTCCCGTTGTCGGGCGAACAGGGAGCGGACCGGGATGAATTTCTCTACGGCTACGGCGCCGGTCTGCAGATCGAAACCGGCATCGGTTTGATTTCGGTCGGATTCGGATTCGGGAGGGGAGATACGTTCGGGACGGGAAAACTACATATAGGAGTCATAAACGAATTTTGATTGATACCATTTTACAATCCCGGCTTAGCGATTCGCTCGGCACGGGGCCGCCGGCGTCATTGCAAATCGAACGCTATTTTTACCGCGAGGGTTTCCAGTCGATAGCCGGAATCGACGAAGCGGGACGGGGACCGCTTGCGGGTCCCGTTGTTGCGGCGGCGGTGATTTTTCCGAAAGACGAATGCATACCTGGCGTCACTGATTCAAAACTGCTGTCGCCGCGTGATCGCGAGATGCTGTCCGCCGAGATTCGCAGGCGGGCGTCGGGCATCGGTATCGGAGTCGTTCAACCTGAGGTGATTGACCGGATCAATATACTGCAGGCAACGAAAGCGGCAATAGCGCGGGCTGTCGCTCTGCTTGACCTTCATCCCGATTTGTTGTTAATTGACGGAAAGTTTCTCGACTGCGACGGATATCGCACGGTTTCATTAGTAAAAGGTGATCTGCTCTGTCACAGCATAGCTGCAGCGTCGATCGTCGCGAAATGTGAACGCGATGCGATCATGCGGAACCTGCACCGCGACTACCCCATGTACGGTTTCGACAAACATATGGGATACCCGACGAGCGAACACAGACGGGCCATCGCCCGTTACGGTTTGTCGCCGGTACATCGCAAAACTTTCAGGGTAAAGATCGATGAAGAAATCGTTCTCTCACCGCGGCAGTCTCCGGAATGAAGCTCGGTAAGCAGGGCGAAAACCGGGCATGTCTCTTTCTCGAGCGGAGCGGCTACGAGATATTCAAGCGGAATTACCGCACCGTGCATGGAGAAATAGACATAATTGCGTGGGATAACGGTACGCTCGTTTTCGTTGAAGTGAAAACGCGGAGGAGCACGACGCACGGCATCCCCGAAGAAGCGGTCGATGAACGGAAACGATCCCGACTTAGATCGATTGCGGATGCTTTCATCTCACACTACCAGCTGTTCGGGTACGATTGCAGGTTCGACGTGATCGCGATCCGCGACGAGGGTTCGGCGATCCGGCTGAAGCACATGAAAAATGCTTTTTACTGATCCCGGATTCAACCCGGTCCGGATTTCATGAAGAAAATATGAGATTCAATTGATCAACGGGGGAAAATCATCCCGAAAAAGGTGTCCGTCCGTTGTTCATTTCCAGACCATCACAGAGAGGAATTGATCCATGACCGGTCTTGTGCTCATTGCGTCGATAATAATCTTCGTCGTTATCGCATATATGACGTACGGCGCCCTGCTTGCGCGAAAGCTGGGAATAGACCCGGAGCGGAAAACGCCCGCACACACGAATTCGGACAATATCGACTATGTGCCGACGAAACGATTTGTCGTTCTCGGGCACCACTTCGCCTCGATCGCGGGTGCAGGACCGATCGTCGGACCGGTGCTCGCTGCGGCATTTGGCTGGCTTCCCGTCTATCTCTGGATTCTGGTCGGAGGTATTTTCATCGGTGCGGTTCATGATTTCGCATCGACCGTCGCTTCCCTCAGACACAGCGGCAAATCAATAGGTGAGATCATCAGGAGCTACATAGGGGAAAGCGGCAAGAGATATTTTCTGATATTCGGGTTCGCGACAATGCTCCTGGTGATCGCAGTCTTTACGAATATAGTTGCCTCGACGTTCACGCAGGTTCCGGAAGCCGCCACTGCGTCGGTTATCTTTCTGCTGTTGGCGGTTGTATTCGGACTCGCACTGCGGAGGTTTACAAACTCGCTCCTCACGCTGTCGATTGCGGGGATTGCGCTACTGTTCGGCGGCATCTGGCTCGGGCAGGAATTCCCTCTCATCCTTTCCGCCGACCCGGCGACATCGATCATGTGGTGGCGTATCCTGCTGCTCGGATATATCTTCATCTCCGCCGTCGTTCCGGTCTGGCTGGTGCTGCAACCGCGCGATTACCTGAATTCATTTCTTCTCTACGCGGTCATGCTCGGCGGACTTATCGGAATATTTTTCCTGAATCCCACCATCAATCTCGAGGCATTTCGCGGATTCAGAGTTGCGATGGGTGCGGAAGGAGCGATCGTTTGGCTATTTCCGATCCTGTTCGTTACGGTGGCATGCGGCGCGATTTCGGGATTCCATTCGCTTGTTGCTTCGGGGACGACATCGAAACAGCTTGACAACGAGAAAGACGCAAAATTCGTAGCGTACGGCGGAATGCTCATCGAAGTCGTTCTTGCGGGAGTCGCCATCATAGCCGTGGCAAGCCTCGCCACGGGTCAGTTTCAGGAGTTTTATTCAGCGGGACAGTATGTTGCGGCGTTCGCAACCGGTGTCGGTGTGTTTATCGCTGGGGTACCGTTGTTGAATATCAGTCCGGCGATCGGGACGACCTTCGCTGCGCTGGCTGTATCCGCATTCGCCCTCACTTCGCTCGATACCTGCTGCCGGTTGTCGCGGTATCTCTTCCAGGAATTTTTCGAGGGAAGCCAGCGGCCTGCGCTCAAGCAGCTTGCCGCGAACCGATATATCGGAACTGCTGTAACCGTGACACTCGGTACGGCGCTCGTGTTCAGCGGGAGTGCGGGGGCGCTCTGGCCCGTCTTCGGGTCCGCAAATCAGCTTCTCGCCGCACTTGCACTCCTTGCAGCTTCGGTCTGGCTTGCAAAGCGGGGAAAAGAGAACTGGTACGTTCTGTATCCGATGTTATTTATGTTTGCCGTCACCCTCACTGCGCTGGTGAATCTCGGCTATACGAATTATGGCGTCGGGAATTATCTGATTACGGGCATAGCGGTCGTCCTGTTCATCGTTGCGGTTACACTGGCTGTTCAGGCGGCAAGAAGTCTGGCCGTATTCAGAAAACAACGCGCAGCGGATGTCGGGAAGATCGGGCTTGAAAAATGAACTGTAGTTGCAATACGCCTTCCGTCGACGCCACAGAGAAGGTTTTTTCGAAATCCGCACCGCGGTACGCAAGGAAGTTCAGGAAACGCGGACCGGATGCCGCGCAGCGGTATATCATCCGGGCTGTTGCGGAGCTCGGAGGCGAGGGGTATGAAATCGTCGACATCGGATGCGGGATCGGTGCCCTGCATCTCTCTCTGCTCGAACTGTCAGCCCGGAGCGCCCGCGCGATAGATATCTCTCCGGGAATGATCGATGAGGCGCACCGTATCGCCGCATCGAAAGGGCTCGCGGGCAGAATTATCTACTACACCGGAGATTTTGTCGGAATCGTATCGTCGCTCGATACGTGCGATGTCGCCATGCTCGACAAGGTCGTATGTTGTTATGAAAGCGTCTATGACCTTGTGAATCATTCCTGTCGAATCACCGGACATCTCTACGCCGTTTCCTACCCGCGAGATATCCGGCTGGTGCGTTGGGTGGCAATGCTTGGAATACATGCCGCCCGACTGCTGAGACTAAAGTTCCATCCCTTTTGGCATGACTGGAAAGCGATGCGGAATCAGATCGAGTCGAACGATTTCGAGCTCGTTCGCACCGGACATACATTCCTTTGGCGGATCGATATTTACCGAAAGGTAAAGCGAAACGGAAGCGCGGATCGAAGCGTCTATTGACGATTTATCCCGGGATTCCGGTTATTTGATTTTCAAGCGCATCATGTCTATATTATTTCTAATCATTTCACAATCAAGCAATTCCCACCTGTCAGATTACGACGTCCGGAGGTTCAATGAACATAGCTGTGTGCATCAGTCATGTCCCCGATACCGAAACGAAGGTGACAGTCGGTTCCGACGGCAAAAGCATTAATCCGTCGGGTGTGAACTATATATTAAATCCATACGACGAATTTGCCGTGGAGGAGGCCCTCAGAGTTCGCGAACAGAAGGGGGGAGAGGTAGCGGTCGTCTCTGTCGGTGGTGATACTCACAAAGAGTCGCTGCGGAAAGCCCTCGCCATGGGAGCGGATAAGGCGGTACTCCTCAAAGACGATGTGCAACGGGATTCGTGGGCGGTTGCAAGGAGTATCGCAGAGTATTTTAAAGGGGCGACGCCTGATTTGATCATTCTCGGGAAGCAATCAATCGATTACGATAACCTGCAAGTAGGCGGTTTGATCGCCGAGTTTCTGAATATCGCATCAGTGAGCGTCGTCGTCAAACTCGAGGTGGGGGACGGTCTGCTGACCGCAGAGCGGGAGATTGAGGGAGCTCACGAGAAGGTCGAGGCCTCGCTTCCATGCGTCGTCACCGCACAGCGGGGATTGAACGAGCCCAGGTACCCTTCCCTGAAAGGCATCATGCAGGCTAAGAAGAAGCCGATCGAAGAGATCGAATCCCTGAAAACGGAGCCCAGGGTGCGCGTCCTCTCTATGAAGAAACCGCCGGCAAAGAGTGCGGGAAGGATTGTAGGCACCGATGCAACTGCCGTGTCCGAGCTCGTCCGGCTGCTTCGCGAGGACGCAAAAGTCATATAACGGAAAGAGGAGACCTTCTCGCTATGAGCGTCACCATACTTTCATACATCGAACAACGAAACGGAGAGATTAAACGCTCGTCGTATGAGACCCTTCGGACCGCCCGCAAAATTGCCGACGAGCTCGGCGGAACCGTCAAGGCGCTCATCGTCGGCAGAGACATCGACGACGGCATACGGCAGGCTGGGAAGTACGGAGCCGCATCGGTTGTCGCCGTCCGCGATGAAAAGCTGAATCTGTATTCGACCACCGCATACGCAAAGGTTGTCGCCGACGTATGTAAAAAGGAGGAAGCCTCGATACTCTTCATTCCCGCAACGTCGCTCGGCAAGGATCTTGCGCCTTGCGTCGCCGTGCGGGTCGACGGTGCGGTTGCGGCCGACTGTACGGAACTTCGCGTTGCCGACGGCGACATCGTCGCAACACGGCCCGTATATGCCGGCAAGGCGCTGCTCGAGGTCGCTGTCGCGGCTCCGGTGAAAATATTCACCCTGCGTCCGAACGTGTTTCCGGCGGATGAACTATCCGGCACGGATGCCGAAATTATCGAGCACTCCGTCGATCTGGCCGAGTCCGAATTTAAAGCGCGGGTCACTAAGATAACAACGGTATCGAAGGGTAAGCTGGACGTCACCGAAGCCGATATCATCGTGTCGGGCGGGAGGGGATTAAAGGGTCCCGAGAACTTCAAACTCATCGAGGAGCTGGCCGAGACCCTGGGCGCTGCGGTGGGCGCATCGCGTGCGGTTGTCGATGCGGGATGGAGACCTCATGACGAACAGGTGGGCCAGACGGGAAAGACCGTGAGCCCTGCATTGTACGTGGCCGTCGGCATTTCGGGAGCTGTTCAGCATCTCGCCGGAATGTCGTCCTCAAAATATATTGTTGCAATCAACAAGGATAAGGACGCTCCGATATTCCAGACTGCAGACTACGGAATCGTCGGAGATGCATTTGAGATAGTGCCTGCACTTATCGAAGAGTTGAAGAAAACGATGAAAAAATAAATTTGAATTTTACGGGACATCTTTATAGATTAACATACTTTGAAGGGCAAGCAGGTCCTGTGCATGTGAAGGCATTCTTTTTTTGCGGAGGTTGGTGTGGAAAACAGTAAGATTCAAGTCGAAATAATGGGATTGGCGGCCAGTCCGGCCAGCGGCGGCGCATACGCGCTTATTCTCAAAGAGGTATCGGGCAGTCGGCGTCTGCCGATAATCATCGGTGCCTTCGAAGCACAGGCGATCGCACTTGAGATGGAGGGTATCAAACCTCCGCGGCCTCTGACCCATGACCTGATTAAAAATATTATAGATTCTGCCGGCTTGTCGCTCCACAATGTTATTATCAGCGAGCTGCGCGACGGAACCTTCTACGCCCGTCTGTCATTGAATTCGTTGAATGCCGATATAGATTCCCGCCCGAGCGATGCCATAGCGCTCGCCGTCAGATACGGTGTACCCATTTTCGTAGCCGAAGTCGTTATGAACGAAGCGGCATTTATTCCCGAGGATGAAGGAGCGGAGGAGGGAGATCTCGAACAGTTACTCAAGCAGAAGGGGGAGAAAAAACCGCAGACGAAGATGACCAAGCTCGAAATGCTCCAGAAACAACTTAAAGAATCGGTTGAACGCGAGGATTATGAGGCGGCAGCAAAAATACGCGACGAAATTCGCTCACTCAGTCAAGGTGACTAAATGGTGTCCATACATACTGCGGGCATTATGCTCGCCATCTTCGCTTTCGTTCTTTTGAGCGGAGTATCTCTAAGTTCCACGGCTCAGGGTAACGACGAGCTCCCGACCATACTCGAACAGGCTGACATTTACTCCCAGCACGAGTTCGATCATGCCAAAACCTTAGTCCACTTACAGATCGCCGCAGCGACATTTCCGGGCAGCGCCGAAATACTGTGGCGGCTCAGCCGGGTCATGGCTGATTCCGCTCAGGTGTTTTCCGCCGATCCCGAGGATAAAGCGCCGGAGAAGCTTGAACTCTACCAGCAAGCGCTGACCTATGCGGATCGTGCCGTTGCCGCCGATCCTGAGAACAGCATGGCGCATACCCGGCGCGCGATCGCGATGGGACAGATCGCTCTGTATAAAGGAATCTGGGATTCCATCGATCTAGTGAAACAGACCCGCGAAACGGTCGAGAAAGCCATCGAGCTCGATCCAGGCAATTCCATAGCTCATTATGTCTATGCCCGGACGCACGCGGCCGTCAGCGATCGGCCCCGGTTGTTCAGGCTCCCTCTCGGTCTCGGCTGGGCTAATCTCGATAAGGCGATCGAACACTACGATACCGCACTTGCACTCTACCCGGAATTCATCATGATACGCCTCGATGCCGCACGGGCATATGTAAGGAAAAAAGAGAACCGCCGGGCTCACGAGCTGCTTGAACCGATTGCAACCCTGCCGACGCTGAACCAATTGGACGACCACTACCGCGCGCAGGCTCACGATCTCATGCAATCGATAAAATAGTCCGGGTCCGTATGTCCGTATCGCACATCGACGCCTATCTTTTCGATCTCGGGCATGTCCTCGTTCATATTCATTTCGATCGCTTTCTCCACAAACTCGGCCTGGACAGTAAATTATCCGTCGAAGAGGCGCTGAACCGGTACCTCCGGTCCGATCTCATGGTGAAGTACGAATCCGGTATAATGACGACCAAAGAGTTCGTTGCTGCATCAGGCGAAGTGTTGAATTTTCGGATGGACGAACCGGCGTTCGAACCGGCATGGCGGGCGATTATCGGCGATGAGATAGCAGGGATGTACGAAATTGTACACAGTGCATCCCTCTTGAAACCCGTCTATCTGTTGAGCAATACGAACGAGCCCCACTTCGATGAAGCGCTCAGTAAAGCCCCGTCGCTCCGGTTATTCCGGAAATGGTTCCTCTCCTACGAAATGGGACTGGTCAAACCGGATCCCGAAATATATATCGAAACCGCTCGAAGAATGGAGATAGAGCCCGGAAAAATTGTTTTTATCGACGACCGGTCCGATAATATCGAAGCCGCAGCGAAAGTCGGATTTCAGACGATTCAGTTCAAAGAGGTCGGGCAGGTGAGAACCGCGCTCGGCTTTTAATCCCGGGAGGTCCGCTTCTTCTCTATAGAAAACGCAGTCTTGCTGAGAACCCATCGTAAAAAATACCTACCCGGACACATCCGGTGATTCCTTGCCGATCCGGGGAGGAGGGGAGGCGATGTGCCGGCTCCGGGAAAACGAAACCTCATCTGGTGGAGATTACCGCTCTCAAAGCTGCAGATTAATCTTCGGGAGCATCGTCCGCATGGCGATGCATCAGTTCAATCATATCCTTCACAGCGCGATCGAGGCCGGTGAATAACGCCCTGCTGATGATCGCATGGCCGATGCTGATCTCCTCAATTTCCCGGATCGGTGCGATATGCTTGACGTTTACGTAATTAATTCCATGGCCTGCGTTTACGCCTAATCCGAGATTTCGTGCATAAGCGGCTGCATTTCGAATCCTATCGAGTTGACGCCCGGTCTCCTCGTGTGTCGCCGCATTTGCGAATTCTCCGGTATGGATCTCAATGAAATCGGCATCGACTTCGTCCGCTATTTTGATTAATGCCGGCTCGGGATCCAGGAACAGACTCACCGCGATATCCTTTTTATGGAAGCGGTCTATGGCGGTCTGGATGGTTTTTCTGTTTCCTGTAAGGTCGAGACCGGATTCCGTGGTAAGCTCCTGTCTGCGCTCGGGAACGAGGGTCACGAGATCGGGAACGATATCGAGTGCGATGGAGATAATCTCCTCGGTCGCGGCCATTTCCAGGTCGAGCCGCGTCTTGACGGTCTCACGGAGCAGTCGGACATCCCGGTCGTTAATATGCCGCCGGTCCTCCCGAAGGTGACACACGATACCCTCTGCTCCGGCAAGCTCGGCGATATGTGCCGCGGTTACCGGATCGGGTTCGATGCCTCCCCGGGCTTCCCTGACCGTTGCTATGTGATCGATATTTACCGCGAGCCGCATAGAGCTTATCCTTGTCGATGTAATGGCTTTTATTGAACGATGCGCAGTAATGTACATGAAATTAGGGAGTGTTGCAAGCTGAGAATTTTACCCGGTAATGCTGTATATTCTACCGCCGGACGTATCCTGAGACGATTAGAATACCGTCTTGGAATTTATTATAGAGCACATCGCACCGGTCGACGAATAATTTTTCAGATGAGGTGTATATATAACAGATGAACCGGTTGGTCGGCATATCGAGCGAAAAGCCGCCGCAGACTGAAGAAGAGCTTCTTGGTAAAAGCATCCGGGGCGATACGGTTGCTTACGGCAGGCTGGTAAAGCTTTATATGGAGCGGGCGTATTATCTTGCTCTCTCATTCGTCCGGTCGCGCGATGAGGCGCTCGACTTATCGCAGGAGGCGTTCGTGAGAGTCTGGAGGTCGTTGAAGACATTCGATCCGGCGAAAGGATTCTTTCCGTTCTATTACTCGACGCTCAGAAACCTCTGTCTGAACGCGATTAGGAATTCAAATCGGCGGGCAACCCGGTTTTCCGATCTTCCGGGCGAAGAGTGGCTCGAAAGGAAGATCGACGATACCGGCCGGTTCGATGATCAGCCGGACCTGCCGCTGCTCGTCGTTCGAACGCTCGACGAACTTGATTCATCGGACAGGGAAATCATCCTGCTCAAGGACATGCATGGATACTCTTACAGGGAGATCGGCGAACTGTTATCGATTCCGATGGGCACGGTGATGTCCCGCCTGCACGCCGCACGGAGCAGGTTCAGAAGTATCATCAGGAGGTTGGGCTATGAGCATGCATGACCGCGGAGCGGAGTTCGAAAATATTCGCCGGCTCATGACTGCCGCGCTGGACGGGGAATTGAGCGATGCTGAGCTTACGGATTTATTCGCGTCGCTCCGTAAACACCCCGATCTCGAGGAGGAATATCGGGAGTTAAAAAAATATAAGGAGGTTACGATGAACCTGAAATTTAAGGAACCTTCGGAGGATATCTGGCAGTCGTACTGGCTGCGCGTATATAATAGAATGGAGCGCGGGCTGGGCTGGATTCTCGTCTCATTCGGAGCGATCGTGCTGCTGACCTTCGGCGCTATCGAATTCCTGCGCGGACTGTTTGCGGATGCAGGACTTCCCTGGTATCTGAAGGGGGCGATATTCTGCCTCGCAGCCGGAGCGGTCATCCTGCTCATTTCGGTATTGCGTGAAAAAATATTTCTTCACAAATCTGAACGATATAAGGATATTATACGATGATACTCTCCTCAACCGAAACGATTACCGGGAAACAGATCGTCAGAACGTTCGGTCTCGTCAAGGGAAATACGATACGTGCAAGACATATCGGAAGAGATATACTCGCACTGTTCAAATTGCTCATCGGGGGTGAAATCGAGGATTATACGAAGATGATGGCGGAATCTCGGGAGCAGGCGCTCGACCGGATGGTGGAGGAGGCGCAGGCGCTCGGTGCGAATGCGATCGTCGGCGTACGCTTCTCGACCAGCTATCTGATGAGCAGCGCTGCCGAAATTCTTGCGTACGGAACGGCCGTAGTCATTGAATAGAGAATTCAGAACGGTTCGCTGACGATACCTGATACACTGAGAGATTGTCCTCCGGTTTGATGAAACCAGGGAAATACAAATTCGATAATTTCAGTGAGTTTTTGTATCTTGGTTCTATCGTATCGAAACAGTTGTTACCATGATGCACGAGAGGATTTTATGAAGCATGCCGTGTGGGTAGGATTGGGGGTCGTTATTGGAATCGGAATCGGTTGGGTTATTAAGATCGTATTTGAAGAAGATATACCTCGGCACCTGATATTCAAACGCTCTGAACAAAAAGGAGATTTTGCTCTCCGCGATACCGAACGGGCGCTCTCCCGCGCAGATTTCTGATAGGTAGTTTTTAACGGTGACGGTATCTATATTATATCCCGATCTTTTCAGGGTTAGATACAGGTGAGGTGTGTCTCGTTTGCGTTTATCAGTGGACGGTCTGTGATGTTAGGCACAGCAGCGGGAAAGTTACCTCTTTATATTGCTTCTAAATACGATACCAAAATTCTTCCGAGGAAGCAAAAATGGCCCGTACGTTCACTTGGCTCGCAACGGCGGTGACGCTCGCCGTCCCGGTAACGCTCATGCTCTGCAAACTAAGCAGTAAACGGAAACAGGATCTCCTGAACAGACGTTACGATACCGACGAGATCCTTTTTGACCTCTGATTTCACGTACTTTTTTAGCCGTTTCCCTTAAGCAGGCAAATGTTTTTCCCGGCCTGCGAGTATAGCGTCATTTTATCCTGTCATCGCCGGAATCACGATGCATGCCTCATCGATCCGGCACACCTTTCCTTTTCCCGCCTTTGAATATAACCGAATAATATCGTGTGATGCCTCTTCGGCCCAGTCGACATTTCCCCGTATCGCATACATAAGTTCACCGGCAGTAACATCAATGCGGCATACGAAGAACGATCGATAGAATCGCTGCTCCGGCGGACATAGGGGGCTTCGCTACAGTAATCCGTATGGATCTATATCGATGATCAATTTTGTTTTCGAGGCGATTTTACCGGAGAGTGATTTGCGGATCGCTTCCCTTACGAGTTTTCCCGACGGATCGAGATGACGGGGTACCTTCAAGATCAGATGGTAACGATATACGTTTTTCATCTTCAGCAATGCGGCGGGAGCCGGACCGAGAACGATGAAGTCTTTGCCCAGGAATGTCGTCAGTCGTTCTGCTATGCCCGACAATGTTTCCATTGCCGACGATTCTTTTTCCGAGCGTGACTCAAGGAGCACGATGCGGGTATGAGGGGGCCAATGCGTCTCTGCCCGTCTCCCGATCTCATCCTGGTAGAAGGCGTGGTAATCGTGGGTCGTCGCGTGCAGCAGGCTGTAGTGATCCGGATGGTTCGTCTGAATGATTACCTCTCCCTCCAGCTTGCTCCGGCCCGAACGTCCCGCAACCTGCGTGAGCAGCTGGAACGTCCGTTCAGCCGCCCGGAAATCCGGCAGCAACAGTTGCGTATCCGCGGAAATCACCCCGACGAGCGTTACCCGTTCGAAGTCCAGACCCTTCGCAACCATCTGCGTTCCGAGAAGTATGTCGTATACACCCTCTTCAAACTTCGCGAGTATCTTATGATGCGATCCTTTTCTCGACGTCGAGTCGAGATCCATGCGGATGATGCGTGCGAGGGGCAGTATCTGCTGCAGCTCCTCTTCTACCCGTTGTGTTCCGAATCCCTGGTATTCCAGGCGCGAGCCCTTGCAGACCGGACAGGAATCCGGAATCCTGCGGACCGCCCCGCAGTAATGACAGCGGAGGTGGGATTTGACCTTATGATAGGTGAGCGTGACACTGCAGGTATCGCACTCTTCGGTATGGCCGCACTCCTGGCATTCAAGATACGGTGCGAATCCTCTCCGATTTTGCAGCAGAATGACCGCCTCTTTCCGACGTATGCGCGTCTCGATGTGCTCGCGGAGGAGCCGCGACAGCGATGTGTTTCCGTTCTGTTTCTCGCTCCGGAGAATCTTCCGCTCCTCGCGCATATTCACAATCTGCACTTTCGGCAGCGGTAAATTATTGATGCGCTCGGGAAGCTCGAGCAGCTTATATTTGTCGGATTTCGCATTGTGATATGATTCGATCGAGGGGGTGGCGGAACCGAGCCCGACGGGAATGCCGTTCAGAAATCCCCGCATAACCGCGATATCCCTGGCGTTGTACCGGGGCGAGCTGTCGTATTGTTTGTA
>CAZBUK010000008.1:60833-68299 GCA_964495085.1 uncultured Ignavibacteriales bacterium | reverse complement strand
TTTGGTTACTTTTCTTTTTGGGCTCAAAAAGAAAAGTAACAATAATTCAAATATTCTGAATATAATCAAACGATTCCTCTAATTACATAAGCTTCTGAAATAATATATCATAGTGTACCCGTAGTTTGTGTATCATAAAGTTATACCTTTTCCAATGCAATATTTCACTATGTCCACTTAGCAAATAATTATTTTGGACCCCAATGATAGAGCGGCAATATTCATAAGAAAGACAAGGGACATATTTATTATATGCATGAGGATATAAGAAGTAAGCTGGAGGATAAATTAGAGAATTTGATCCGACGTCAAATCTCTAAAAAACACATCCACCACGCCATCATTGCACTCGAATCCGGCGACAAATCATTCCGCTGGGTTGGCGCTGCCGGTGAGGCACATTCTGACGGTACGCCGATGCGGGAGGATACTCCATACTTCATAGCCAGCGTAACGAAACTCTACATTGCAGCGTCCATTTTAAAATTGCACGAACGCAATGAAATTAATATCGAAAATCCGGTTTCGGAGTATCTGCCCCGGCAGTTGATAGTCGGACTTCATATTCTGCACGGAACGGATTATACGGGAAAAATCACGATCCGACATTTACTCAGTCATACGACCGGATTACCCGACTGGCTGGAAGATCGGCCGAAAAAAGGAAAGAGCCTAGTCGAGAATATAGAAAACGAAAAGGATCGAACGATTTCAGTGGAAGAGGCGATATCGTACGTACGTGAGAATCTAACCCCTCACTTCCCTCTGCAGCCCTTGAACGACGGACGAAAGAAGGTCCGATATTCCGATACAAACTTCCAACTCCTTATCGCCATACTCGAAGAACGAACCGGGAAATCTCTCCACAACGTTTTCGATGAACTGATATATAAGCCGATCGGACTCCACCGGACATATCATCCCGGTCATGAACCGGATAGTTCGACCGCAGCGCATGCAACCATGTGGATCGGGGACAAGCCCTTCGAATGGCCGCTCCTGTTCAAATCCTTTCGCGATCTCATCAGTACGGTGGATGATCAATTGCTATTTATGCGCAGGCTTATGAATGGCGAGCTGTTTCAAAAACCGGAAACCGTCGGCTTGATGCAACAGAATTGGAACAGATTCGGGTTGCCGCGCGATCTTGTCGCGGTCAGGCTTCCCGGCTGGCCTATCGAATACGGACTCGGAATGATGCGGATGAAAATGCCGCGAATATTTACGCCGGTTAAACCGATACCGGCATTTGTGGGACACACAGGAGTAACAGGATCATGGCTATTCTATTGCCCGGAACTTGATCTCTACCTCTGCGGTACCTTCGATCAGGTCTCGGCGGCGGCGATGCCGTTCAGAGTCGTTCCGAAATTACTGCGGATTGTCGGGGACGCGATGTCTTGACGTAGATCCTTCGTTAGACCCATCCATATCGTTCCCTCACGTTTGAATTTTTATCCCGCGCACTTCCGGATGGTAGGAGATTTTATTCAAAAAATAAATTGATAGAGTCTTTGCAGCTCATTGAACCGGCTCGATGCGATAGAGGGCGCCGTTCTCCTCGTCGGTGAGCACGTAGATATATCCCCGCTGATCTTCCCGGACGTCGCGGATGCGGCCGATCTCGGCGAGCAATAACTCCTCATCATGATACACCTCGTAGGTTTCGCTCTCCGCACCAACGACAAGCCTCCGGATGCGCTCGCTGCGCAACCCCCCTGCGAGCAGATCGCCTCGCCAGGCAGGAAACAGATCGGAGGTGACGATCGCCAGACCGGAAGGCGCAAGCGTCGGTAAAAACTCATAGACCGGATCGATATATCCCTCCATCGAACGTGCCCTTGCATACCGGAAAGTCCGCTGGGTCCGGTAGTCGAGACCGCGCGTGACCACGGGCCATCCATAATTCAATCCCCGCTGCACCAGGTTCAATTCGTCTCCTCCCCTCGGACCGTGATCGGTAACCCATATCCTGTCGGTCTGCGGTTCAACGGCCATGCCCTGTATATTTCTGAATCCGAATGCATAAATCTCATCCAATGCATCTTCGCGTCCGACGAAGGGATTGTCGTCCGGTATGGAACCGTCGTCACGCAGCCGGATGACGGACCCGGCATGATCGCGAAGGTCCTGGGCGCGCGGCGGATCGGCGCCTCGATCACCGATGCTCATCAACAGTGTTCCGTCGCTGAGCCAGGCGAGCCGGGAGCCGTAGTGTCTTCCCGGCGATGAATAACGGTTCTGCACAAATAACTCCTCTATGTCGGTTAACCGGTACTCTTCGAGCCGGCCGCGTATGAGCGTTGTAGCGGTTTCACCCGAGCCGTTCGGCTTCGAATATGTTAAATATATCCATGGTATGTCGGGGTAACCGGGATGGAGCGCAATGTCCATGAGTCCACCCTGATTTCGCGATGACACTTCGGGGAGTCCTTCGATCCGTCTTCGCTCGTTTCCGTCGATCAGCAACAATCTCCCGGGGCGTTCGGTTACCAGCTTCTTTCCGCCTGGGAGGAATGCAACGGCCCACGGATGTTCCAATCCGTCTACGATTCTGATCAGACGAATCCGCTGATACTGTGTATCGAGAACGGCCGGATTATCGTCCGTGAATACCTGATCGACAGGAAGCACGAGAAACAGCGCGATGATGAACAAATAGAGAGTGGGTGCCCGATGTCTGTGTACGATCATGATACCGTACCTCCGTATGATGACAACGAATAGGGAAATTGTGCGCAGCGTGTGCGGGATATCTGAGTTGAAACGGCTGAGTTGAAATCGGTGTATTTATTAACAAACGGAGGTACCGAATGGTTTCGGATAGATCGGGCAGGATTGCCGGGACGGATGTTTCGGTTAACCGGAACAATAGAAGATCATCGGTGCCCGTCCTGAGGGAGGGTCGATGTAATTATCTTGTACCGGAGGAGGGACTTGAACCCCCGACACGTGGATTATGATTCCACTGCTCTAACCACCTGAGCTACTCCGGCATGAGAAAGAACCAAAAGTACAAAAATTAACGTTTAAAATCAACGGATTTTTCCCCCTATTGGTCCTATTCGCCCCCGTTCGTGCCGGAATTGAAGTTCATCGAAGTATTTACTATAATTATGATTCTCATATTTCAACCGGGGAAAATCAGTAGATACATGCCAGTCGCTCTCAAACCGGAAAAGTGGGTTCTCGACCCGCCGCAGGTGAAATCGCTCGGAGAATCGTTCCGCTATTGTAAAACCATTGCGCGGAAACACTACGAGAATTATCCCGTCGGTTCGCTGCTTATTCCGAGAAACCTCCAGCCTTATGTCTTTGCCGTCTATGCGTTTGCGCGTACGGCCGACGATTTCGCCGATGAACCCGGTTACTCGGATGCAGAACGTATTGTCTATCTGAATGACTGGGAGGATTTGTTCAGACAGGCCCTGGAATCGGAGACCCGGCATCCGATCATGTGGGGGGTTGCGGAGACCATCCGCACTTGCGGCGTTCCTCCGCAGCTTTTTCTCGACCTCCTTTCGGCATTCCGCCAGGACGTTTGCGTAAAAAGATACGAAACATTTGATCACCTGCTCGATTACTGTTCCCGTTCCGCAAACCCGATCGGCAGAATCATGCTCTTTCTCTTCGGGTACCGCAATGAGGAACTGTTCAGTAACTCCGATGCCATCTGCACCGCCCTCCAATTGACGAATTTCTGGCAGGATATATCGCTGGACGTCGATAAAGGAAGAATTTATATTCCGCAGGTCGATATGCAGGCGTTCAATATCGAAGACGGCGAATTATATATCGGCGCGTCGTCGACCCAGTTCAGGAACCTCGTCCGGTTCGAAGTCGAACGGACGACGGCGATGTTCAGAATGGGCGAGCCTCTGCTGAAGCATCTGCGGGGGAGATTCCGGCTCGAAATAAAAGCGATTCTCATCGGAGGGATGAGGATCCTGACGCGGATAGAGAAAATGAACTACGACGTACTCCGGAGACGTCCCGTGTTATCCATTCAGGATGCGCCGTTTATGATCTGGCACTTCCTGCACCGGTAATCAGAGAGAGACGTTTTCACATGGCTACCGACATCGCAACATCCATTACTAAAAAAAGCAAATCGAGTTTTTACTACTCGTTTAATCTGTTGCCGAGGGAACAGCGCTCCGCGATCTATACGGTCTATGCATTCTGCAAGGAAACGGACGATATCGTCGATACGCACGGTCAGCAACAGGATAAAGAGCACCGGCTGAAGCGGTGGAGCGAGGAGCTGAGGAAATCGATGAACGGGGGATCCTCGTATCAACTGCTGAACAAGCTCAGCCAAACCGCCAACAGGTTTCAGATCCCGGTAGATCACTTTATGGAGCTCATCCGCGGCGTGGAGATGGATCTCGAAAAGAACAGATATGAATCGTTCGACGAGCTGTATACGTACTGCTATCGCGTTGCCTCGACGGTCGGGCTCATGTGCGCAGAGATTTTCTCATATTCACGCGAAAACACGAAGAAATATGCTGAGAACCTGGGTATCGCGCTCCAGCTCACGAATATCATCCGGGATGTAAAATCGGACCTGATGCGCGACCGCATCTATATTCCGCAGGAAGACCTCAGACGATTCGGCTACTCCGAGGAAGACCTGAAGCAGCACGTGTATGATGGTCGATTTATCGCACTCATGAAATTCCAGGCGGAAAGAGCGAGATCGTATTACGGAATCGCCGATCATTATCTCGCGCGGGAAGACCGGAAGCACTTCTTCGCTGCCAGGATTATGGAACGGATCTACTTTAACATTCTCCGCAAGATCGAGCGGAATAATTTCAACGTATTCGACGGGAAGATGCGTCTGAACAGACTGCAGCAAATGGCTATCGCCGTCAATATCTGGCTCAGACACAGATTATTGTTATTTCGATGAAAGATATAATAATTGTGGGGGGAGGCCTGAGCGGACTTGCCGCAGCCGTCCGCTTCGCAGGAAAGGGGCTCCGCACCGTTGTGCTGGAGCAGGGTTCGCGGCCGGGCGGTAGGACGTATTCCTTCCTGGACGTAAACAGCAGCAGCGTTCTCGATAACGGACAGCACGTACTTCTGAGCTGTTATACTGAGACCCTGCGGTATCTCGCGGCGATCGGATCATCCGATCTTGTATCGATCGAGAACCGTCTCGAACTCTCCTTCGCCGAGGAACCGGGCAGAACCGCAGTATTCCGGCTTCCCGATCATAAAGCATCACGATACCACCTGATAAAATCGATCCTGGCGTTCGGTCTCCTTAACCTGGGAGATAAAATATCTCTTGTCCGGGCCGGATACTTCCTCCATCATCATCCCGACAGAGCGTTGCGCAAATCTAAATCGCTAACGGTCGAACAGTGGCTAAAGAAGATGGGTCAGTCCCCCCGTACGTGCGCGGTCTTCTGGCATCCGCTCGCGGTCTCGATCATGAACGAATCGCCCGAGCTGGCGTCCGCCGAACTGTTCGTCAGATCGATTCTCATCGCGCTCTTCTCGCCGTCGGAACCGGTCAGCATCGTTACTCCGAAACGCGGACTCAGCGATGTATTTATCGATCCCGCCGTAAAATTTATCGAGGCGAACAACGGAGCCGTCAGAACGCGGTCGGCGGTTACCTCGCTGGAATTCATCGGCGGTAATGCGACGGAGGCCGTAGTTAAGTCGGGTGAGAGGTTCAGCGGGGAAGCGTTCATACTAACAGGAAATCCTGATCATACGGCTGCGTTATTGACCGGACCGGACTTTCCCGGAAGAAGATTCGACAGGTTTGTGCCTATCATTACATGCGACGTGTGGCTTAAAGGCGATTGGGAGCTTCCGCAGAGGACTGGGCTCGTCGGAAGATCGTTCCATTGGGTCTTCTCAAAGGATGGAAATTTCGCCGGCGCCGGCGGTACGCCGTACGTTTCGCTCGTGATGAGCGGCGCACACGATTATGTCGCGTTGACGCAGGAAGAATTGCTCAGACTTGCGGTTGCCGATCTCCATGCATGTTTTCCCCGTCTGAAACAGAACGACGTGCGACACTTCAGAGTCATCAAAGAAAAACGCGCCACGGTTTCTCTGCGTCCCGACTTGCTCGACAAGCGTCCGGGCAGCCGGACTTCCATGCCGAATGTTTTTCTTGCCGGCGACTGGACCCAGACAGGATTACCCGCAACCATCGAGGGAGCGATCCTGAGCGGATTTACCGCTGCCGAGGAAGCAATCCGGTATATCGGGAAGCGGATCGTGCACGACGGATCTCCGATCGAAACGGGGGAGGACTCCAACGGGAACGGCGTAAAATCCCCTGCAGATTTCGGTAGTATCGCCGAGTCCGAATATCCCGATCGAGGTTAATGCCGGCACCTGCGGGATCAGCAGATTCTCGGGAGCTGTTCTCCGGCTATCATATCCACAACTCTCATACCTCCAATCGAGGTCTTCAATAAGACGAATCCCGGATGCTCCGAGGTGACCGTACCGATGACCGCGGCGTCCGTTCCCGCAGGATCGCTTCTCATCGCGGCAAGGATTTTTTCTGTGTCGTCGGTTTCGACCACGGCAAGAAGCTTCCCTTCATTCGCCACGTATAACGGATCCATCCCCAGTATCTCGCAAGCGGATCTCACCGCGCCGGGAACCGGAATAAGCTTCTCGGATATCTCGATGCCGAGTTTTAAGGAAAGTGCGAGTTCATTCAACGAACTCGAAACGCCTCCGCGGGTCGGGTCGCGCATCCATTTGATGCGACTGCTGGCGGCGAGCATCGCACGGACGAGCGTGTGGAGGGGCATCGTATCGCTCTCGATCGAAGTCTCGAATTCAAGTCCTTCACGAATCGACATGATCGCCATGCCGTGGAGTCCGATCTGTCCGCTAAGAATTATCTTGTCTCCGGGAGCGACCGGCGATGCGGACAGGCACGCGTCGTCGTCGATGACGCCGATTCCCGAAGTGTTGATGAAGATTCCGTCTCCCTTTCCCTTCTCCACGACTTTGGTATCGCCGGTAACGATCTGTACATTTGCGCGCTTGCATGCAGCGCGCATGTCCTCCGCTATCCGGCGCAGATCATCGGTCGGGAAGCCCTCCTCGATAATCAAACCCGCGCTTATAAAGAGCGGCGTGGCTCCGCCGACGGCGAGGTCGTTCACGGTGCCGTAGACGGCTACGTGGCCGATACCTCCCCCGGGAAAGAATATCGGATTTACGACGAAGGAATCCGTGGTAAATGCAAGCCTCGTCCCGTTGACCGAGACGATCGCCTGATCCCCGAGCCGCGATAGAATCTCGTTGTTGAAGGCAGGGAGAAAGATATCGCCGATCAGATCGGCGGATAATTTCCCTCCGCCTCCGTGTCCTAATAATATTCTGGAATTCCTGTCTTTCATAGATGTATGTTACCGTGCATCGGGGTTTAGGATCGGACAAGTACGGGATGCGGGGTTTTTGAGATCGACGGA
>CAZBUK010000008.1:0-60733 GCA_964495085.1 uncultured Ignavibacteriales bacterium | reverse complement strand
CCGACGGATACGGTTCTATATTTTCTCCGTAAATCTCCCGCTCTGAATTCGATACTTACCGTAATGATAATATGCCGCGCAGGCGCCTTCGGAGGAGACCATTGTTGCGCCGAGCGGCGTCTCCGGCGTGCATTCTTTGCCGAATGCCGCGCATTCGTGCGGTTTCTTTCTTCCCTGGAGAACGAGTCCCGAAATGCAGAGTTCGGATTCCTTCGAATCGATGCCGGAAATATCTCCGAAGATCTTTTCGGCATCGTGATCGGCGAATTCATCCGCCAGCACGTAACCGCTCACGGGAACAATGCCGATGCCGCGCCAGGCTCTGTCGCCGATTCTAAATATTCTTCCGATGAGATCCCTGGCGGGAATGTTGCCCTCGCGTGTGACGGTTCTGCTATATTGGTTTTCGACTGTATGGCGTCCTTCTTCAAGTTGTCTGACGAGCATATATATGCCCTGCAACAGATCGAGCGGTTCAAATCCCGTCACGACGATCGGTACCTTATACCTCTCCGCCATCGGCTCGTATTCCTCGTAGCCCATGACCGCGCATACATGCCCGGCAGCAAGGAATCCCTGAACGCTGTTGAAGGGCGAGTCGAGGATTGCTCTCATAGCCGGGGGAACGAGGACGTGCGATACGAGTATCGAGAAGTTTTTTACCCCGAGTCGTTTCGCCTGCCATACTGCCATTGCATTGGCCGGCGCCGTAGTCTCGAATCCCACGGCGAAAAAAACGACTTTCTTATCGGGGTTTTTTCTAGCGAGATTCAACGCGTCGAGCGGGGAATAGACAATGCGTACGTCTCCACCCTCGGCCTTTACGGTGAAGAGATTCTTCTCCGAACCGGGTACGCGGAGCATGTCGCCGAAGGAAGTGAAGATGACGTCCGGCTGCGCCGCGATCGCCAGTGCCTTATCGATCATCTCCAGCGGGGTTACGCATACCGGACACCCCGGTCCGTGGATGAGGGTGATATTCTGCGGCAGTAACTCATCAATGCCGTTCTTGACGATGGTATGCGTTTGCCCGCCGCATACCTCCATGAGCGCCCAATTCTTCGTCGCTGTGGTCCGGATACGATCCAGCGCAGCGCGAATCAGGGCGGCATCGCGGTATTCATCGATATATTTCATGCTGATATGATGTTAAATTGAAGCTGTACCCGGGCCGGATTCGCGGCCGTGATCCGGGATTAAAGCCGGCAGTTGAATTAATTTCAACATCTCCACGCGGCCTAATCTGCGTCTCCGCCTCCCAGCTCATTCTCGATTGCTCCTATCTGGTTGAGGTAGGAGAGTGTCTCCTGAGCTTCTTTCTCATCAAGCCTGCTGATACCGAAGCCCACGTGAACCACTGTATATTCGCCGACCCGGATATCCGGAAGATATTCCAGACAGACGTTTTTAATTACACCCCCGAAATCGACCTTTCCCATTTTCAGGCCGCTCTCCTCATAGATCTCGGTGATCTTACCGGGGATACCCAGACACATATATACTCCTCGTACCGTTTATTCGTGAAATACGCTGCAACAACAGACATGGGTTTAATATATAGCAATCCGGAGGCAATTTCCAGAAGAACGAGTCAGGGTAGCCGGATCCGAAAAAAACCGAAATATTCTCGGGGAAAAACAGTTTACATCCGTCAGAGTAAACCCCGGCCGGCTCGTTCGAGCGCAACGGCCGCCTGGCCCAGTGAGAGTCCGCCGTCGTTCGGGGGTATCATCGAGTGCGTGTATACTTCGAATCCTCTCCGCTCCAATTCACGAATACTTTTCCCGAGCAGCAGCTGATTCTGGAACACCCCTCCGGTAAGCACCGCGGCGGAGATTCCCGACCGTTCACGGGCGACCTCCGCAACGGTTCCGGCGACAGAGGATAGAGTGTTATGGAATTTACCCGAGATACGTGATACGCCGGTTCGATCGTTCAGATCCTGTACCACGGCTTCTATCGTTCTGCCGAAGCGAACCACACATGGGTCGACGGACGTATCGACATCGTAATCGTACGAGCCCTCCGCGTCATGGTCGGCGCACATCTGGAATTCTATCGCGGCCTGCGCCTCGTAGTTCACCCTCTGCCTGATGCCGCACAGGGCGGCGAAACCGTCGAACCATCTCCCTGCGGCTGAGGTGAGCGGCGAATTGATCCGGCCGTTCATCATTTTCATAATGATGCCGGGTCTTTCGCCGTAGTCGCTCATTATGCGCAATATAAAGGGGATGTTCAATTCAAGAGTATTTTCGCCATACACCGAATACAGGAGCGACAATGCCGCGCGCCAGGGCTCCCGTACCGCTTCGTCGCTCCCCGGCAGAAACATCGTATCCAGTCGAGCGAATCGCCGGAAGTCGGATCGCGATGCAAGTAAAAATTCGCCTCCCCAGATCGTATCATCGGGGCCGTATCCGGTACCGTCGAACGCGATGCCGAGCACTTCTTGATCCAGTCCATGTTCAGCCATACAGCTTGCGACATGCGCATGGTGGTGCTGAACCGGAATCCTGACGGAGACCGTCTGAGCGAGCGCATATTGTGTCGAAAGATACCGCGGATGCATATCGTATGCGATTATCTCCGGCGATACCGCAAAGAGATTTTTAAAATGCTCGACGCCTTCGGTGAACGATCGGAGCGTTTCGTAATTTTCGAGATCGCCGATGTGATGGCTTAGAAATGCGTGGTTCTTCCGCAGGAGACAGAATGTATTCTTCAGGTGTCCGCCGACCGCAAGGATCGGAGGGTGGCTGCCGCTGCCTATCGACACCGGATACGGTACGTAGCCTCTCGATCTCCTGAGCAGTGTCCGTCTCCGGTTCACCACCATCCCGACACTGTCGTCACAGCGGATATGTATATCCCGGTTGTGTGTGACGAGATAGTCCGCTATTCCTCTTAATCTCTCGAAAGCATCTTCGTTCCGGTAAACGATCGGTTCTTCGCTGATATTGCCGCTTGTCATGATGAGCGGCATGCGAACATCCTGCAGGATGAGATAATGGAGCGGGGTGTAGGGAAGCATGATTCCCAGGTATGTATTGTAGGGGGCGGCGTGTTCGGAAACCGGAGATCCTTCTTTTCTCTTCATCAGGACGATTGGGCGTTCCTTCAAAGCAAGGAAGGTCAGCTCGTCCGTTGTCGGCTCTGCAATGCGGTAGATCCATGACGGATCGGGCACCATCACCGCGAACGGTTTATCGATACGATTTTTTCTGGTGCGTAGTTCGAGAACGACCGCATTGTCGAGCGCATTACAGGCGAGGTGAAAGCCTCCAATCCCTTTGAGAGCGATGATATTACCGGCACGGAGCAGATCGGCTGCGTCATGCGGGACATCGTCCGATTGTATCTTCCCGCCGTCGATCTTTTGCAGGCTCAATTGCGGTCCGCAGACTGAACAGGCGTTCGGCTGTGCATGGAACCGGCGGTTTGCAGGATCGGCATATTCTGTCGCACATTCCGGGCACATGGGAAAAACAGCCATGGTCGTATTCGGCCGGTCGTAGGGAACATCCTGGATAATCGTGAAACGGGGACCGCAGTTCGTGCAGTTGATGAACGGGTGCCGGTAGCGGCGGTCTTCGGGATCGAATAATTCGAGGTAGCAATCGGCGCACACGGTCACGTCGGGGGAAATGAGCGCGGTTCGCTCGGGAGCGGATTCGCTCTTCGCTATATAGAATGAGTCGAACCCTCTGATCGGAAGCTCCCGTTCGCACACCGACATGATTCGGGAAAGTGGAGGAGCCTGCTCCCTGAGCATCCTCACGAATGAATCGAGCGTATCGGGAGTTCCCTCCGCGACGATATAGACTCCGTCCCGATCGTTTGCAACATATCCCTTCAACCCGGTCTGCTGAGCGCACCGGTATACGAACGGGCGGAAACCTACCCCCTGGACGATGCCTTCAACATCTATTCGTTTCGCAACGCGCATCGGGAAAGCCGTTTATAGGTGAAGATCGGAATTAGATACTATTGAGCGGACGCGTCCTTATCCGGTCTGAAGCGGGATCGCCCTGAATCCATGTTTCGTCGACGAGCGAAAATGTGGGACCGTTCCGGAATAACGGCGTCATTTTTGTATTTTCCCCGCGAGCCATTCACTCCACGCGGAAATACCGTCTCCCGTGGTGCATGACGTTTCAAAAATCGTCAGCCCCGGGTTGATCTTCAGCGCATTGCTCCGCAACGTGTCGATATCGCAGTTGAGATACGGCAGCAGATCGGTTTTATTGATCACCAGTACCGATGCGTTCCGGAACATGTTGGGATATTTCAGGGGTTTGTCGTCTCCTTCGGTCGTACTGAGCACTACCACCTTATGGGCTTCGCCCAGGTCGTAGTTCGCGGGGCAGACGAGATTTCCTACGTTTTCGATAATGAGCAGATCGGTATTCTCGAGATCGAGCTGCGATACCGCGTCCTGTACAAGACGGGCTTCGAGATGACAGCCTCCGTTCGTGACGATCTGTACGGCGGGAATATCCAGAGACGATATGCGTTGAGCGTCCAGGTCGGTCTGGACGTCTCCTTCGACAACGGATATCCGTATTCTTCCTTTCAAAGTTTCGATGGTGCGCTCGAGGAGGGACGTCTTACCGGAACCCGGCGAGCTGACAATATTAATGACGAAGAGTCCATGTTGCGCGAACAGCGATCTGTTCTTCTCCGCGAAATGTTCGTTCTTCTCAAGGACCTTGCGTTCGATTGTGATGATACCCATACTTATCCCGGATTAAGTTCTTCGATTTCTATTCCGACGACCTGGAGTTCGGTTCCGGAGACGATGTCGACCTGAGTCGACGAGCACTCCGGACATATAAAGTAAGGCTCCTGGATTTCCGATTCCCGGCCGCATACATGGCAACGAATGACGAGGGGCGTAAATTCCATTTCAAGTTTTGACTCGCCGAGCGCCGTATCCCGGGTGATCGCCTCAAAACAAAACTCGAGCGAGTCCGCCACGATGCCGGACATGCGTCCCAGCCGGAGATTTACCTTGCTGACCCGGGCCGTCCCGGGCGGCGGTAGATGCTGTTCGATAATCTCGATGATATTCTGGGCAACCGACATTTCGTGCATAAGTCTTTCAGATTCAGGTATTCCGAATTATGTTCGTTCAGAAATCCGCGTTGTCTCCGAAGCGGCTTACCACCGTTGCGCTTATCCGCTCATAACACTGAAAGGGAGGTCAGTCTGGTCGTCCGATCTCCATTCCATCGAGCAGTTGGATCGCTTTGTCGACTGATTTATGATCTCCGACCAGCACGCAGGTATCATGAGACTGAAAGATCTCGGTGGGAACCGGGCTGGTTATGGTTTTGCCGTTGCGCACAATTGCGATGATGGTCGCTCCCGACTCAGCGCGCAGGTTCAGGTCGCCGATGGATCTGCCGACGTGCGGGTTGGTCTCCTCAAAATAATACGTCTCGGTAATTCCGGCCGCAAGGATCTCGTCGATATGGGTTAAAGAATCGATGTGTGTCCCTTCTCTGACCATCATTTGATACGATTCTCCCCGAAGGATCGCTACCTGCTTCATAATGACATTGATGGGGATATGGTAATTTTCGAGCACCTTGCTGAATATTTGCAAGGATGTCTCGAATTCCTCGGGAATGACGACATCGGCGCCGTTTCTTTTCAGCTCGTCGATATCCTTCGTATTTCGAGCTCGTGCGATCGTGTAGACCGTGCTGTTGAGTTGATCCGCGACCCGGATACCCAAGACCATGGCGCGCGGATCCGAAATTGCAAACACGATGCACTGTGCGGTTTCGATGAACGCCTGCCGAAGAATTTCACTTTTTGTCACGTCGCCGAAAATGACGTTCTCCTTTTTTTCGGTGAGCCTGTTGACCGTCTCCGGGTTCAGCTCTATAATGACGTAGGGAATACCGGTTTCCTTCAGCACCCTCGTCAGGTTCTGTCCGTTCAGGCCGTAGCCGACGACGATGACATGATGTTTCATTTTCTTCTCGCCCGTGTCGATCCCCGGTCCGGATCCAATCCGGATTCCGCCCAGTCCGGCGGCAAGATGCGGAGCGATTTCGATGAAGAGGGGTGTCAACAGCATCGTGAAGATTGACGATGCGAGGAATGCATGATAGAATTCCTGGGAGAACAGGTCGTGGGTTATGCCGACCGATGCGAGCACGAACGAGAACTCACCGATCTGCGCGAGGCTCAATCCTGTGATCAGCGCGGTACGGGTTGGGTATTTCATGAACAGTACCAGAAGCGTAACGATCGTGCATTTGATGATCACGATGCCGGATACGAGTGCGAACACGTAGAGGGGAAAGTCGAGCACCAACTGAAGGTTGAGCAGAAGTCCTATTGAAACGAAGAAAATGCTGTTGAATGCATCTTTGAGAGGAATGATATCCGCGAAAACCTGATGGCTGAATTCGGATTCCGATATCATGAGTCCGGCGATGAACGCGCCGAGCGCGAGAGAGAGTCCTGCCGATTCGGTCAGATATGCCGTTCCAAGGATCAGGAGGAGCGTTCCTATCGTGAATGCTTCCCGGATTCTCAGCTTTGCAAGCTGGTATATGATCTTGGGGATGAAGTACCGCGCGAGAACGATAACGACCGCAACCGCGCCGAATGAGAGAAGTATCTGCAGGGAAATAGTCGAAACATCGAGCACATCTGCTGTCGCCAGTATCGGCACGAGGATTATCATCGGAACGATCGCCAGATCCTGAAAGATCAGGATGCCGAGCGCGATTCGTCCGTGCGGCGCCTCGAGCTCGTTCCGGTCAGAGAGCAATTTCAGAACGATCGCGGTGCTCGAGAGGCTCAACAGCATGCCGTAAAAGATGCTCTGGTTCAGAGGTATGCCGAAGAGGAACAAGATCACCGCGGTGATCAGAATCGTAAGAGAGACCTGCAGACCGCCGGCGAGGATGAGCATCCGTCTCATCTGCATGAGGCGCTGGATCGATATCTCGAGGCCGATGGTAAAAAGGAGCATGATAACCCCGATTTCCGCCATGATCTCGATCTGACCGATCTCGGTGATCAGTTTGAAGCCATGCGGCCCGATGATGATTCCCGCGATAAGGAAACCGACGATGCTCGGGATCCTAAACTTGTTGAATACGAATACGATGGGGATGGAGACGAGAAGGATGATAACCACATCCCGTATGATAGGATAGTCCTGCAAGTTTCACCTGGAAGACTTAAAAGTTAGGAAATCGGTATAATACAGCTATATATTACAATTATGACCGGTGAAGTGCAACCGCTATTCCGGCAACGTCGACCGGTCATGTTTCCCCGTTGAGAACTTGAATCGCGCGATCGACCGATTTATGATCGCCGACCACGACATAGGTATCATGCGCGGTTACGGTTTCACCCGGTGACGGATTCGGAATCGCTTTGCCGTTTCGTACCACTGCAATGATCGTCGCTCCCGTCCGTGCACGCAGGTTGACAGCGGCAAGCGTTGTGCCAATGTGCGGATTACCATCCTCGACATAGTAGGTTTCGGTAATGCCTGCGGCAAGTATCTCGCCGAGCCTCGCGAACTGGGACGTCACCATGCCTTCTTTCCGCAGCATCCGGTACGACTCGGCACGGACGATGGAAATCTGTTTTAAAATTATGTTCAGGGGTATATGGTAACTCTCCAAAACCTTGCTGAAAATGTGCAGGGACGTTTCGAACTCCTCAGGAATGATTTCATTCGCACCGAGTAATATGAAGTCGTCTATCTCCCTCAGGTTCCGGAGGCGGACGACGGAATATATCGACGGGTTCATCCTGCGAGCGAGTATCAGTCCGAGACGAGTCGATTGGTGATCGGCCATCGCAAACACGATACACTGTGCGGTCTCTACGCTCGCCTGCTCGAGTATCTCCGTTTTACACACATCGCCGAATATCACATACTCGCCCTTATCCCGCAGTTTCCGGACGATATCGGGATTCATATCAACGATGAGATATGGTATCCCGGTCTCTCTCAGAACCCGGGAGAGATTTTGACCGTTCAATCCGTAGCCGACGATTATCACGTGATGTCTCACAGAGGTAAGAACCGGAGGCGTAAGTTCGGCGGGTTTCCTGAAGACATTCGAAAATATCCTGTCGAAGAATGGAGGCACGATCTGCATCAGCAGGGGGATCAGCAGCATCGTCGCTATTGAAGAGGCCAAAAACCCGCTGTGAAGTTCGGGGCTGATAATCTCATAATCCATCCCCACAACGGCCAGGACGAATGCGAACTCTCCGATCTGCGCCAGGCCCAAGCCCGTCAGCAGAGCGATTTTAAACGGAAATTTCATCGCCATGATAATCACGATGACGACGACGGATTTGACGGCGACGATTCCGCAGACGATCAGAAGAAAAAAAAAGATATTTTCGAAAACGAGACCGGTGTCGAGAAGAAGACCGATCGAGACGAAGAAAATACTGTTAAACGCGTCGCGCAGAGGTATAACATCGGCGAATACCTGTCTGTTAAATTCCGATTCGGAGAGAACGAGTCCCGTGATGAAAGCTCCGAGCGCAAGGGACAATCCCGCCATGCTCGTGACGTAGGCCGTGCCGAGTATGAGCGTCAGGATGCCGATGGTGAACGCCTCGCGGATCCGTACCGACGCAAGATAATATACGATGCGCGGCATAAGGAATCGCGCGAGCACAACCACCGCAGCCACCGCACCGAATGAGAGGAGCAATTGCAGGATAATTTCCGTTGGCGTGATTTCTACGGTCGTCGCCGAGAGAACGGGGAGAAGAAGGATCATCGGAACGCTTGCCAGATCCTGAAATACCGTCATGCCGGTGGTAATCCGGCCGTGCAGAGAATCGACCTCGTTCTTATCGGAGAGAATCTTCAGTATTACCGCAGTGCTTGAATGGCTTCCGAGCATACCGAGAAAAAGGCTCTGGTTGAGCGGCAAGCCGAGGAGGTATGACGCCAGCGTAAATATGAGTATGGTGACGACCACCTGAAAGCTTCCCGCGATCAGGAGGGTTCTTTTCATCTGCAGGAATTGCTGAATGGAGAGCTCGACGCCGATGGTAAAGAGCAGGAGGATCACACCGAAATTCGCGAGCATCTGTATCGCCGCATCGTCGGTGATCAGGCGCAGTCCATGGGGACCGACCAGTATACCCGCGATGAGAAAACCGACGATCGATGGAATTTTAATTTTCTGAAAAATAAAGACGATCGGAATCGAAATAGTCAGGATGATCAGAACGTCTTTAACAATGGATAAATCGCTCAAAGGATATTCCGGTCCTTTTCATGTGCGTCGTCTGGATGGCGATGCCGATCCGAATACCCAAATCGACCCGCAGAGCGGCAAATCGTCCGTTTATTCCCCCACCTTGTCGGTACAAAAATCGTAGTTTCTCCGGGATGTACGAGAAACCTTGAAGATGAAATGCTGCCGATCGATGAGGAGAGTAACTGCCGAATACTATGAAGCATCCGGGTATTATGCTTCTATTGGAAAAAGCATCGGCGCAACGAAATCACCGGAGCATGCCGGGATCGAACGTCCGCTCGGATATTGCTTATAATAATCGAATGGTGGTTTACATGCAATAAGCAGGGGATTCATGCGCAGTCCGCAGCTTCAGGCCGGTAGCCGATTCAGGATGCAGGAAGGCGAAGTTGAATTGTATGGGAAGCCGAGCCTCCGCGCAGGAATATATCGGTATATCCGTCCGGACCGGAAACAGCCGGTTAAGTCCTCCGGTTTGTATCTATGTTTTGGAAAATCACGAAATAATCCGGCGTTATATGTGTGCCTCCGATGTCACCGAATCGATTTTTTGCGTATTGCGATCGGTCGAATTTTCTTTTCGATTCGCAATTAGATGAATAAATATGTAATATATATCGCGGTTTATCCCCCGGATTCGGAGCCGTCGGGAGATAGAGCCGCATGCAACGTTACAGGCATACGGAGCACCGCTTACCTATGAAAAATCCGGGAGTCGCAGCAGTTCTGAGCTTCTTCATAACCGGTTTGGGACATATCTATAACGGAATGATCGGCAAGGGAATACTTCTTTTTTTAATTCAGCTGGTAAATATCGGCTTGACGTCGATCCTGGTTGGTTATGTTACATTTTTTATCGTCTGGATTTATGCCATCGTCGACGCCTATAAATCGGCGGAGCGCATCAATGCCGGATCCTCGCCGAAAGGATGATTTTTCAGGAAGATACGGAAAGGAAGGAAGTCTATGCCGGAAATAGTCGTTCAACCGGTTTCCGCGACCGGGCAGCGGAGCGTTTTCAAAATTACCATTCGGGATGAGGGGAGTAGTACCGAACATATCGTAGAGATTGATGACGCATACTACAGGAAACTGACGGGAGGAACGGAGAAACCGGAAGATCTGCTCGTTAGGTCGTTCAAATTCCTTCTCCAGAGGGAGCCGAAGGAGATGATATTGCACAGATTCAACCTTTCGAAGATATCATCGTATTTCCCCGAGTATGAAAACGAGATAAAACGCGTGTAGCCGACCGGTAACAAAAAGGCCGCAGGGTGACCTGCGGCCTTTTTTCGTTATTACTGGAGTACGAATTCAACCCTCCTGTTCCGTTGTCTTCCGGTCGGATCGGTGTTCGGGGCGACCGGTTCGCCGGAGCCGACGCCGCGGGCCTCGATTCGTCCCGAATCGATACCCTTGCTCACGAGATAGTTCTTCACTGCATGCGCACGCCGGACCGAGAGTCCGAGATTGTACGAATGCGAGCCGATGGAATCCGTATGTCCCGCGATCACGAGATTTTTCTGCGGATTATGCTGCATGCTTCTGACAATGCTGTCGAGAATGATATGTGCCTGCCGTTCGAGCGTCGATGAATCGAATCCGAAGAGAATATCGTAATCTATCGAGAAGGTAGTATCGCCGGTTATCCTGTTATCAAGCTTGTACTCGATGCGTTCGGCGATCTCGCGGTAGTAATCGAGGTTGTTTTCGAGACGCGACAGCTTCTGTTCGAGTATCTCGTTGTTCTTCTCGAGCGAAACGTATTTCGTCTGAAGCTCCGTGTACGATTCCTGCTGGCTGACAATCACCGCTTCCATCCGGCCGGTGCGCGGCTGCCACGCGATATGCCTGCTTCCCATCTTACCGATATTGAACCTAACGCCGAAAAGCAGAGATCCCCACGTGTCCCTGTTGAAGCGTCCCGGCTTGGCGTCGATTATATCCGTGTTCGCCACGAAGTATTCGTACGAGGCAAAGAAATCGACGAAACTGGTAACGTAATAATTGAATCCGAGCGCCGCAGTGAAGACGGAAACCGTAAAATCCGTATCCGGACCTTCGCGATCGGTGATCTGATTCATCATCCGCCCGAATCCCAGCGAAATGTACGGATTAACATGCTCAATCAACCGGTACGTCTGCAGTACGTCATTCAGATGAACGACTCCTTTTCCCGTGAACATAAAATACTGATTATGAAACCGATCGGGATCGGTTTCCTTCTGAAAGCTGCCCCCGAAGACGCCGAGCTCCACACTGAATGGCTGCGTGATTGTATATGATACGCTCGTTCCGTAGAGAGGATTATACCCGGCATTGACATCAAAGACACCCCCCAGCGTCATCCATCTGCCTCCCCGGTTCGCAATAGTCGCGCCGCCGAAAAAGCTAACCGTGAATCGTTTCGAAGAACTATCAAAATAATCCATCGCATTGCTCGATTCAGGGAGGGACATTTGAACCAGTCCGATGATAAATAACAGAACTACTGATCTGTTCGCTATGTGTCTCATAAAATCCTCACGATCTGATAATATTCGTTTAACTATGATAGGAATCTCGAATATTAAAATAGGCCTAATTTGTACATTTTAGTATGATTTAAATCACAGGGTGAGAGATATGTCCCCGTAGGGAGCAACATTGGCTTTGTATTCATCAGCGGAAGTATTCCACAGTGTTTCCAAATAATCAGAAAAATCCGGCCGTCGGTAAGGCGGAAAAAACCGTGTGAAGAGTTTATCAAGCGTGTCGGAATGGGGTAGCACAGATTCCGGCCCTGGAGAGATCGGAAAGGTGGGAGGCCCTAAATAGATTTTATAAACACTTCACGGTCGGGATAGTCCGACTCCCGGAGAGTGATCTATGCGGGGAGATGCAGGCATCCGGAGGAGGATTAAACCTTGTTGCGGAGCTTTTTTCTTTTCACCCGGTCAGTGCAGTGAGGGCAGAGTTCCCGGAGTGGATTATATCGAAGCGCTTTAGCGGAAATCGGTCTTCCACAGACCAGGCAAGTGCGGAACATACCCTTTGCTTCCGCATGATCGACGTTCCGGAGCAATTCGAGCTCGGTCCCCTCCCTGATCATATGCGCACAAGTTGCTCCTGAGTGTATATGACAGGGTTTCCGGTCCATCTCGCAAACTGCACAGACAAAGTTTTCCGCTTCATCGAAGAGATCCTTTACCGGAACCTTCCCGATGTACTCCACCGCCCTGTTTACCTGCGTATGTAATTGTTTAGTCATATTGTGTGCTTTGCATAACCGGTGCAGGGCATTTCCGTATGACGCCGCACCGGATTTTTTAATACCGTCAGATATTCGGTCTGAAACTCTGAAGCGCTTTCATATAATTTGCGCGTTCGAAAGACGACGGATCGCCGACGTTCTTCTGGCTCATACTCCCTTGCATCTGCTCGACTGAATCATACTCATA
This sequence comes from uncultured Ignavibacteriales bacterium, assembly GCA_964495085.1. Taxonomy (GTDB): domain Bacteria; phylum Bacteroidota; class Ignavibacteria; order T3Sed10-11; family T3Sed10-11; genus CAZBUK01. Next base: position 48,021 of record CAZBUK010000008.1, on the reverse strand, counting down.
TTCCTCCATCCATTTCTGCAATCCGGTCAATACGGTCGCGAGATGGGGGACGCCGTTCCTGAGCAGTGCCGAACACATCATCGTTACATGTGCGCCGGCCATGAGCATTTTGATGACGTCCTGATGTGTATGGATGCCGCTCGTCGCTGCAAGGTCGGCTTTAATCTTACCGTAGAGAATGGCGATCCAGCGCAGGGGGAGCCGCATCGCCTGCGGCGTGCTCAGAATGACGTTCGGAGTGACCTCGAGTCTTTCCAGATCGAAGTCCGGTTGATAGAATCGATTGAACAATACCAGTCCGTCCGCATGCAGTTCGTCAAGACGCCGTGCGAAATGGGAGAGCGAGCTGAAGAACGGACTCAGCTTCATCGCCACGGGTATCTTAACAGCCGCCTTCACCGCTTTTAGAATGTCAAGATAGAGCGTTTCGACTTCCACTCCGGAAAGCCTCGGGTTGGTCGGAATATAGTATACGTTTAATTCCAGCGCATCCGCTCCTGCCTGCTCCATTTTTTTCGAATATTCTATCCAGCCGCCGACTGTAATGCCGTTGAGACTCGCGATCACCGGTATATCCACGGATTCTTTCGCCATCCGGATATGGTTTAGATATTCCTCGGGTCCGAGATTGTAGTCGTCCGATTGAGGAAAATAGGTGACGGCTTCGGCGAAGCTTTCGGTTCCGAACTGCAGGTAGTGGTCGAGTTCTCGCGTCTCATGCCTGATCTGTTCCTCGAAGAGAGAATGCAGCACGATCGCCGACGCACCGTTATCTTCCATCTTTTTGATGCTGGCAATATCTCCGGTGAGCGGCGATGCAGAGGGGACCAGCGGATTTTTCAGCGTCATCCCGAGATACTTGGTCGTTAAATCCATATTAGTTGCCCTCCGCAGACGGTTTGGGTGATGACGGTTGAACGTCGGCTCCGTTCGAGCCATCGAGGATCGCCGCCATTTTTTCGATAAGGTGGTACCTGTAATCGGTATCTTTTTGTGCGAGCTCGATCAGCTCCTTCGCAGTATCCGGATGGCTCTTCGTGAGCATCTTATACCGGGTCTCCATATAGGCGTACTTTTCGAACGGTATCTTCGGCGCCTTCGAATCGAGCGTCAGGGCTTTCTTCCCCTCGAGCCGGTTCATCGGGTTATAGCGGTACAGAGGCCAGTGTCCGGAATCGACCGCCGCTTTCTGATTATCCATGCCCTTGGCCATGTTGATGCCATGTGCGATACAGTGGCTGTAGGCGATAATGAGCGAAGGTCCGTTGAACCTTTCCGCTTCGATGAAAGCTTTCACGGTATGCAGATCGCTCGCGCCCATTGCGACCTTCGCCACGTACACTTCACGGTAGGTCATCGCGATGAGTCCGAGATCCTTCTTCGGAAGGGGTTTTCCGCTGGCAGCGAACTTTGCAACCGCTGCGCGCGGCGTGGATTTGGACATCTGGCCGCCGGTATTCGAATACACTTCAGTATCGAGAACGAGGATGTTGACGTTCTTCCCGGAAGCCAGCACATGATCGAGTCCGCCGTATCCGATATCGTATGCCCATCCGTCGCCGCCCATAATCCAGACGCTCTTCTTGACAAGATAGTCTGCAATGCTAAGCAACCGATCGGCTTGCGGCGATTTAATTTCCTTGAGCTTCTTTTTAAGAATTTCGACACGCTGCCGTTGCTCGTATATACCTGGTTCGTCCGATTGGTCTGCCTGCAAAATCTCTTCAGCAAGCGTACCGCCGATTTCGGCGCTGAGATCTTTGACGAGTTCCAGACCATATATATTATGTTTATCGATCGAGAGGCGGATACCGAGTCCGAATTCCGCATTGTCCTCGAACAGTGAGTTCGACCATGCAGGTCCCCGTCCGTCGCGGTTCATCGTCCACGGTGTGGTGGGGAGGTTGCCGCCGTAGATGGACGAGCAGCCCGTCGCATTGGCGACGACCATCCGGTCGCCGTACAACTGGCTGACGAGTTTCACGTACGGTGTCTCGCCGCAACCGGCGCACGCGCCCGAATACTCGAAAAGAGGTTCCAGGAATTGCGATCCCTTGATGGTATCGACCTTGACATCGCGGCGATCGAGTTCGGGAAGTTCCAGGAAGAAGTCGAAATTGGCGCGCTCCTGTTCGCGCAGCGGGTGCTGCGGCTGCATGTTGATGGCTTTGAGCCGGGTCTCTTTTTTATTCTTTGCGGGACAGACTTCAACGCAGAGCGAGCAGCCGGTGCAATCCTCGACGGCAACCTGGATAGTATACTTCAATCCGGGGTATTCTTTCGCGCGGTACTCGGTCGACTTGAACGTCGCGGGAGCGCTGTCGAGATAATTGGGATCGTAGACCTTGTGACGTATGGTCGCATGCGGACAGACCAGCACGCACTTGCCGCACTGAATGCAGACGTCTGGATCCCAGACCGGGACCTCGGTGGCGATATTTCGCTTCTCCCATCTCGCGGTGCCCGTCGGAAAAGTTCCGTCGATCGGCATAGCGCTGATCGGCAGCAGGTCGCCGCGGCCGGCGATGATCTCTGCGGTTGTATTCCGCACGTACTCGGGCGCTCTGTCCGAGACGACCGGCGGAAGTTCGATCGTGCTCGTGATCTCGGCCGGGATATCCACCCGGTGCAGATGTTCGAGCGTGCGGTCAACGGCGTCGTAGTTCATCTTTACGACGTCTTCGCCCTTGCTGCCGTACGTTTTCTTGATCGCTTTTTTGATTTCCGTGATCGCCTCATCCTTGGGAAGAACGCCGGAGATGGCGAAGAAGCATGTCTGCATGATCGTATTGACTCTTCCCCCCATACCGGTATCGCGCGCAACCTGATATCCGTCGATTACGAAGAGGTTTATGTTTTTATCGATGATCTGCTGCTGTACCTTCCTGGGGAGCGTATTCCACACCTTGTCGGCCGGTTCCATAGTATTGATCAGGAACGTCGCACCTTTCACTGCGTACTGGAGCATATCCACCTTTTCAAGGAATCCTTCCTGGTGGCATGCAATGAAATTTGCTTTGCTGATGAGGTAGGTCGACTTGATCTCCTTCTTGCCGAACCTGAGGTGGGATGTCGTCATCGAACCGGACTTTTTCGAGTCGTAGACAAAGTAACCCTGTGCGTAATTGTCGGTCTCCTCGCCGATTATCTTAATTGAATTCTTGTTCGCGCCGACCGTTCCGTCCGCCCCGAGACCGAAGAACATCGCGCGGATAGTGTCGGTGCTCTCGATGTCGAATTCGGGATCGAACTCGATGCTCGTGTGCGTGACGTCGTCTTTAATGCCGACGGTGAAGTGGTTTTTCGGGCGGGATTTTTTAAGCTCGTCGAAGACCGCTTTTACCATTGAAGGCGTGAATTCCTTCGACGAGAGTCCGTACCGGCCTCCCACGATCGTGGGAAACGATTTGATAGGCGCCGTACCCTCATCGAGGGCTTCGCTGAATGCAGTGATCACATCCTGGTAAAGCGGCTCGCCGGTACTTCCGGGTTCTTTGGTCCGGTCGAGCACCGCAATGGATTTGACCGTAGCCGGAATCTGCTGTATGAAATCCTCTACCGAGAAAGGTCGATACAGCCGGATCTTGAGAATCCCGACGTTCTCGTTCTTCCCGAGCATGTAAGAGACGGTCTCCTCGGCGGTATCGGCGGCAGAGCCCATCAGTATGATGAGACGGTCGGCTTCCGGATGTCCGAAATATTCGTAGAGTTTGTACTGCCTGCCGGTCAGGGAGGCAAACTTATTCATCTGCTGCTGAACGATCTGCGGGCACCGCTGATAGAATACGTTCACCGTTTCACGGCCCTGGAAGTACACGTCCGGATTCTGCGCGGAGCCGCGGAGGACGGGATGGTCCGGACTGAGCGCTCGTTTCCGATGCTCGAACACGTGTTCATCGTTGATCATCGATCTGATATCTTCGTCGCTCAACTGCTCCATCTTCCTGACTTCATGAGAAGTCCTGAATCCATCGAAGAAGTGAATGAACGGTATCCGCGATTCCAGAGACGATGCGTGCGAGATGAGCGCGAGATCCATAACCTCCTGGGGGTTATTGGAGCAAAGCTGGGCAAAGCCGGTCTGACGGGTTGCCATCACGTCCTGATGGTCTCCGAAAATGGATAGAGCCTGTGCAGCGACCGAGCGTGCGGCAACGTGAAAAACCGTCGGCGTCAGCTCTCCAGCGATCTTATACATATTCGGAATCATCAGCAGAAGTCCCTGCGAAGAGGTGAAGGTCGTCGACAGCGAGCCTGCCTGCAGCGCTCCATGTATCGCCCCCGCGGCACCCGCCTCGCTCTGCATCTCGATCACCGAGGGAACGGTTCCCCAGATATTCTTTACCCCGTATGCCGACCAGGCATCAGAAGACTCACCCATCGGCGAAGAGGGGGTAATCGGGTAGATGGCAATGACTTCGCTGGTTTTATACGCAACAAACGCGGCGGCTTCATTCCCGTCAATTGTCACTTTCAATCGCGCCATTTATAATTTCTCCAATTAATTGAAAATTCCAAAAATCTTAATATTCAAATTTGATAAGTATATTCGGAATACGGACGTAATTTAAGGATGCACCTATAAACAAACAAAATCTGTGCCAATCGGTAGATTTAAATGATTTTTCAGAGGATTCTATTTCGGCTATCATAGATATAGAGTGGAATCATAATAATTGTTTATTCTAGTGTGTTTTGGACACTATTTCGCAATGCTTTCCGACTCGTAGTTTAGCCCTCCGAATTCTCTCAAAGCTGTAATTATTTCGAAATGTTATTTTTTCTAATTAATGAGAAATTGATCTTTCATTTTTAATTAAAACAATAAGCTCATTAGGTTTCATTTTCCTGAATAATTTATTAAATTCGAAATATGCGATTCAGTTAAAGCAAAATGTAGGAAATCCACGGAAAGGGATTATAATAGTTGAAGATAGCTCTGTTATGCGGGGGAATATCGCCTGAGCGAGATGTATCGCTGGCATCGGGAAAGAATGTGGCGAAAGCGCTTCGTTCTAAAGGGCATGACGTCATCACTCTCGATCCCACGTTCGGCAGCAACCAGCCCGGTGAATCGGAGCTTTTTGCATCGGCTATCGGAGCTGAGCCGTCGGTATTGAACGGTAAGATACGGGATGCAAGACGATTATACCTGCAAACGATAGAAGAAGCCGTACCTGACGATACGGAGGTCGTCTTTATTATGCTGCATGGGACATGGGGAGAGGACGGCCGCATTCAATCCCTAATCGAATACAGAAATATTCCGTATACCGGTTCCGGCGTTCTATCCAGTGCCATTGCAATGGATAAAATTACGACGAAAATGATTTTCTCCTACGGAAGTATTTCCACGCCAACCTGGACGACAGCGGTGAAGGGAGAATCTCCGGATTCGGTACGACAGCGGATCGCAGAGAACTTCGGATACCCGGCGGTTATTAAACCCGGCGACCAGGGATCTGCCGTCGGGTTAACCATAGTACACTCGGAAGAACGATTGGCTGAAGCGCTCGATTTCGCATGGAGATACTCCGATCGCGTGCTGATCGAAGCCTATATACCCGGAAGAGAACTCACCGTCGCCATTCTCGGTTATGAGGCATTGCCTGTGATCGAAATCAGACCCAGAGAAGGTTTTTACGATTACCGGAACAAATACACGCCGGGCAGGACGGAATATCTCGTCCCGGCGCCGATAGATGAAGGGACAGCGGCGGAACTGAGGCGAATCGCTCTTGCATCGTTTCAGCTCATCGGCTGCCGCGGATTCGGCAGGATTGATTTTCGTCTCAGTCCTCAGAACGCAATTTACTGCCTGGAGGTCAATACCATTCCCGGGATGACCGATACAAGCCTGGTCCCGAAAGCTGCGCAGGCAATTGGCATTGATTATCCGGAGCTCTGCGATCGGATCGTCGCGGACGCTGTAACGGAAGCCCGAACGGGGAAATAGAGGGGTCGGTTGCGGCGTAGCCGTTCTTGCTAATCATTCCACGAGTTACTATTATTAAACTTTATGGACGAGAAATTCTACAGACGGAAAAAACCCGGAAGAAGTTTACCAAGGGGATCTCTGTATAGATATTTCACGCGCGGACGGGTATGGAAGATAGCGGCGGTGCTCATGCTTGTCGCGTATATCCTCTTCGGGAGCCGCGGTGTGATCCAGCGGGTAAATCTTGAATTTCAGAAGGAACAGATGATCGAGAAAGTACAATCGGCGAACCGCGAAACTCAGGATCTTCGTACTGCTCTTGAGAAAGTATCCGGCGACGATGAGTTTGTCGAAAAAATCGCCCGCGAGCGATATGGAATGATCCGTTCGGGCGATACGGTATACCGGATTGCCGAAGAGTGACCGGTGTTCCGTCGGATCGTTATATAAATTCTCCCATTCTCAGACTCTGTCAAACAACCAACATCTCCGGCCGGATGAAGGCGTTGCGGTAAAAGGATTTGTTGGTTTTTCATTTTATATGGATCTCTTTCCCGACATACGCAACAGAAAATTCCGGAAACCTCCCGAGGGAGCGCCGCTTGCGGAACGGATCAGACCTGAGACGATAGACGAGTTCGTCGGACAGGAAGACATCGTCGGACCGGGCAAACCCATACGCATAATGCTCGAGCAGCAAAATGTCCGGTCTATGATTTTCTGGGGCCCCCCGGGAGTTGGCAAAACGACGCTCGCGCGTCTGATTGCCATGCACTCCGAAGCGGATTTTTACCAGCTCAACGCGGTCTCCGCCGGCGTCAAGGATGTGCGGGAAATCATTACCCGGGCAGAGCGGAATCTGAAAACCGGAAAGCGGAAAACCATATTATTTATCGATGAAATACATCGGTTCAATAAAGCGCAGCAGGATGCGCTGCTGCATTCGGTCGAAAGCGGAATCATTACCCTCATCGGAGCTACCACCGAGAATCCGTCCTTCGAGGTAATCGCTCCGCTGCTATCGCGTACGCGCGTCTATGTGCTCACACCGCTCAGCAGAGCGCATCTGGTCATGATCCTGGAGCGTGCGATTCATCACGATCCGCAACTCGCACGGTATTCCATTACCATAGAGGATATCGATCTGCTTATCCTCCTCTCGGGAGGCGACGCCCGATCGATGTTGAACGGACTGGAGACCGCGGTGCAGCTCTCCAAACCTGCCGCTGATTCCAACCGTATGATACTGACATCCGGCCTGATCAAGGAAGCGTTTCAATTTCGCTTCTCGAAATACGATAAAGCCGGAGAAGAACATTACAATATTATCTCCGCATTTATTAAGAGTCTGCGCGGCTGCGATCCCGACGGCTCCGTATACTGGATGGCGCGTATGCTGGAAGGAGGGGAGGATCCGAAATTCATCGCTCGGAGGATGGTCGTTCTGGCATCCGAGGATATTGGGAACGCCGATCCGTTCGCGCTCGTCCTCGCGACGAACGCCTTTACAGCGGTCGATTACATCGGCATGCCGGAGGCGAGAATTATCCTCTCCCATTGTGCTACATATCTGGCGTCGGCGCCCAAAAGCAACGCGTCGTATCTGGCAATCGAACAGGCAATGAACGACGTACGGACGCTCCCGAACGAGCCGGTGCCGTTGCATCTGCGCAACGCACCGACCAAGCTGATGAAGGAGCTCGGATACGGGAGCGAGTACCGTTATGGACATGACTTTCCCGGCCGCTTTGTCGATCAAAGCTATTTACCCGAAAAGCTCGGCGATAGGATATATTATCAACCGTCGGCAAACGGCCGTGAGGCTTCGATCAAGGAACGGCTCCTTGGATGGTGGAAGAACAGAAAACGCTACAGAGCGGAAAATTAAATCACATATCACCTGAATCCGGAAATTTTCTTACGATATGGGTAAAGACGTAATCGGAATCGATCTCGGCGGTACAACCGTTAAGGCGGGCATAGTTTCAGCTGAGGGCGATATAAGGCGGGAGACATCCCTGCCGACGCTTGCAGATGACGGACCGGACAGGGTAGCCGACCAGATCGTCAAATCTATACGCGGACTCGCCGGAGAAACATCGCTCGCGGAGTATGGAGGGATAGGCATCGCGACCCCGGGGATCATCGATCCTGCAGGAGTCACCGTGAGCGCTCCTCCGAATTTCAAGGATTGGTCGGAATACCGCCTCGGAGTGGAGGTCGCACGCCGGTTGGAGGAGGATGTCCGGATTAAACTCGAGAACGATGCCAACGCCGCGGCGATCGCCGAAGGTATCTTCGGTGCGGGGAAGGGAATTGAAAATTTTTTATTCGTGATTTGGGGTACCGGAGTCGGCGGCGGCATCATCATCGACGGCAAGATCTACCATGGCCCATACGGCGGAGCGGGAGAGATCGGACACATATCCATCGACTACAGAGGCCCCTCTTGCAATTGTGGGAATACCGGCTGCATCGAGAGTTACGTCGGGCAGCGATACCTCTCGGCCCGGGCGGTAGAGCGGCTTCGACAACGCAGCGATTCGCTCGTCTGGAAACTGGTGGCCGGTGATGAATCCGCGATTGAACCGAAAATACTCGCGCAAGCCGCCGGTGAAGGCGATAGCGTCGCGCGGGAGATCATGGAAGAGGCGGGCGAACTGCTCGGAGTCGCGCTCGCCTCATTCATGAACATAATGAATTTCGATCTGGCGATCGTCGGAGGAGGGATCTCGGCGGCCGGAGATCTTGTGTTTGCCCCGATGAATCGAAGACTCCGGGTGAATGTCATGGCTCCGATCCGGCCGACCGTCAGGGCCATCCCGGCGCTGCTCGGCAACCGGGCCGGTATTCTCGGTGCAGCCGGTCTCGTGCTTTGAGAGTCCGGTTTGTCATCCAACAATTCGACACCGTATAAGATCCGGCATCCGTATACAATGCGCATCCTCTCAGTCATAATGGCGCTCACGGCGATACTCAGCTGCTTGGCCGCGGCGAATCCGTTTCAAAGAACATTCTTCCAAACGGTTCAGGATACGACTACGGCCGATACGATTTCGATTCCCGTTCCGGCGGCAGCAGATACCGTTGTCCCCTCTCCCTCGGGCGTCGATACGGTAGTAGTGTATTCGGCGATCGATTCCGTGATTTACGACGTGGCTTCAAAAAAAATGCGGCTCTATAATAAAGGAGATCTTCAGTACCGGACGATGCGGCTTGAAGCGGCGCGAATCCTGCTGGACTGGGATGTTTCGGAATTATACGCGGAAGGGGTGCGTAAGGATACCGTCATCGGAGATGGCGTTTCCGGCAGGGCTCTCAAACGTGCATACGAGGGAGTGCCGGTAATGCAAGATGCCGGCGAAGTCTATGAAGGCTACACTATCGCTTATAATTTTAAATCGAAGCGGGGGAGGATGACCCTCACGGATACCGAGATCGAACTGGGGCATTATCACGGGGAAACTGTCAAGAAAATGGAGGACGAGGTGCTCTATCTCGCCGACGGATGGTACTCCACCTGCAACAATCCCGATCATCCACATTTTTATTTTTTCAGTCCGAGGATGAAGGTCGTCCCGAATAAGAGCGTCTCCGCATCGCCGATCTATCTGTATATTGCCGACGTGCCCGTATTCATCATTCCATTCGGAATTTTCCCGGCACAGAGCCGTCGGACCTCCGGATTCCTTACTCCCTCATTCGGCGAGGCTCCCGAGCGAGGAAGATTCCTGACGGGGATCGGGTATTACTGGGCGATCAATGAGTATATGGATTCGCGCGTATCGTTCGATTGGTTTTCGAAGGGAGGATGGAAGCTCGATTCGTCGTTTCGCTACGTCCTCAGATACAAATTCACCGGTGCGATCGACGCCTCGACGAGCTACCGCTTCACAGGGGAACCCGGCGATCCGCTCAGGTCGGAATCGCGAGACTATCAGGTGTTCGTGAGGCACAATCAAGAGATCGATCCGACGTCCCGAATCGACGTCAACTTCAACTACATGACGTCTCAGTATTATCAAGCGACCAGTCTCGACTATAACCAGCTTCTGCAGCAGAATATAATCTCCAATGCAACGTACTCGAAGCGGTGGGAGGGATCGGGGAACAACCTCTCTTTGAACGTCAACCGGAATCACAATATCCGGACCGATGAGGTTACCTGGCTGCTCCCGAGTCTCAACTTTTCGCGCACGCAGTCGTACCCGTTCCGAAAAAGTGCACGCGACCGGAAACCCGGAGAGGATTACGGGTGGTATGAACTCATCGGCTATTCCTATTCATCGAACGCGCAGAACTATATTTCAACCATGTTGCGCCGCTCCGAAGCCGGCGATACCTCGCTCACGACCGAGTACCGGACGGGCGCGCGCCACAACGTTAACGTAACGGCTTCTCAGCGGGTAAGCTATTTCAATGTGACCCCCTTTCTGAATTACTCCGAATACTGGTACGCTGAGCGCGAAGACCGATCGTTCAATCCCGAGGACAGCAGCATAACGAGCAGGAAGGACAAAGGCTTTTATCCGGTCAGATTCTTTAACAGCGGTATATCCCTGGGCACCACGATCTACGGCATCTTCCAGCCGCGTATCGGGCGAATCACCGGAATTAGGCACACCATCACGCCGAACATAACGCTCGGATTCAGGCCGGATTTCTCGAAACCTTTCTGGGGTTACTACGGTAGCTACCATGATCCCGTTCTGAATGAGATGATCCGTTACGACCGATTCTCAGGACAGATTTACGGGACGGCTCCCGCGGGGCTTGAGCAATCGCTTTCCTTCTCCGTCGGAAATCTTTTCGAAATGAAAACTGCTCCGTCGCCTTCGGACACTACGGCGGAGGAAAAACGTTACCAGCTGTTGAACCTGAGCATATCGACGTCTTATAATTTCGCGCAGGATTCACTCAAACTGAGTCCTATCGGCATGAGTTTCCGCACGGCTGTCGGTAATCTCTTTTCCGTCAGCGGCGGTGCTTCCTTCGATGTATTTGCATTCGATCCCAAACTGGGAAGGCGGGTGAATCGATACCAGGTGAACGAAACCGGATCGCTTGTCAGGTTTCTCGATCTCAGTCTGAACGTGAGCACATCACTTCGGGGCGGAACGCAGTACCGGTCGCCTTATCCATATGAATTTACCGATCTCTATCATCCGATGAATCCCCGCATGAACGATTTTCGTTATTACGATTATCATTTTGTCCCGCAGGTTTCGGTTCCCTGGGATCTGGCGCTCTCATGGAGTTTCAGATATAACGAATCCAATCCGCTCATCATAAGCAGATCGAACAATCTCCGCGCCGACGGATCAGTCAGTATAACGGAAAACTGGAGAATTCGCGGATCGACCGGATACGATTTTATTCGTAAGGAATTTACCACCCCTTTGCTTGTTATTTCAAGGGATCTCCATTGTTGGACCCTGGATTTCAGCTGGGTCCCGACCGGATTTAATCAGTATTATCGACTCGAAATCAGGGTCAAGGCGCCGCATCTGCAGGATCTTAAAGTCACGAAACGGGGCAGTATACGCGGAGTATATTGATGCGGGGGGTATTCTCGGAAACGATTTCCCGTGGGTCCCTTGTTTCAATACCTGATGGTTCAGAAGCATCCCAACCCGGTCCGGAAATTGGGAAATGAGCGTATATGCATAAGAAATCGGGGACTTTCAATCGAATGGATGAAGCCGGCTTCCGTAACGAGAGGTCGTTAGTCGACCGCATCAATAACGGCGACAAGGATGCGTTTACAGAACTTGTGCATGGTTACGCACGCAGGCTCTATTATTATGCGTGGCAATTTCTCGGCGACAAGCATTCGGCGGAGGATGTGGTACAGGATGTTTTTGCGGAGATCTGGAGTAAGCAGAAAACATGGCACCCGAAGGAGACCTTGCAGGGCTATCTCATTACATCGGTAAAGAACCGCTGTCTGCGGCTGCTCGAAAAGCAGCGACCGATACCGGCTTCGGGATTGGTGATGAAAAGGGGGGAAGAGGCCGAAGATCCGGTTAATGTACTCGTCGACAGCCAGTCACTGGCAAGGGTGGAGAATGCGATCCTCCAGAACGATATCATGCAGGCGCTCCAGGCGCTTCCCGAACGATGCGGCCTTATCTTCCGAATGCATCGATTCGAGGGGATTAGCCAGAGAGATATCGCAAAGACACTGAATATATCAATTAAAACCGTAGGGAATCAGATCCAACGCGCTGTAGATATACTCTACGACCGGCTGCGTCACCATTTCGAGTGACCGGATAGGGGATTTAAGAATGATACCGTATCTATCTGAAAGACTCTTGTCTACGGAAACCACGATCTGAACGGATATGAAAGAAAACGGTAAAAATGGAGGAGATTCCCATACACGCCAGGAGCAGGTGTGGCAGATTCTCCATACCGTTCAGGAACCTTCGGACCGGTTCGAAGACCGGATTATTTCGCAGGTGACAGGGGTCACATCTTCCCGCCAATCCGAAGTAGCCGGGAACCAGCCCGACTTTTCCTGGATTTATAAAGCCGCTGCCGTGCTGCTGCTCGCCATAGGCGTAGCACTCTGGTATTTCCTCACTCCGGAAACCCGGGTGGAAAAATTAGCTATCGAGGATCTGATCCAGGGTAGTGAGATAACATATATTGCGGCATCAGGTGAAACCAGGGATGTCCGATTATCCGCACATATCCACGTACAACTCAATACCGAGACCGAACTCCGCGTTTTAAACCATCCATCACAAACGGATCCGGAACGAACCCCGAGACTTGTATATTTAAAAGGAGAAGCGTATTTTAACGTGAAATCGGCCGATGAGGGATTCGAGGTCGTGACCGATGCGGGTATTATCCGGGTGGTGGGAACTTCATTTAACGTACGCGCCCGCGGCAACCGGGTTGAAGTCAGTGTCGAAAGTGGAACCGTTGCCTTGCGGGGCTTACCTGATGAAACTAACGTTGAGGAAGTTCAGATTCCTCAGGGTTTTATGAGCCGGAAAGAGAGACAGCTCCCGGCAATCCATCCATTACCCGTCGATCTGCATCGGGTATTATCCTGGCGCGGCGAAAGAATCGTCTTCGAACAGACACCGTTAACTGATGTCATCGAAGATCTCAATCGCACCTACAATGTTCTCATCGTGCTACGGGATAAGGACCTCGAACGAATTCGCGTTACCGGCGAATTCGGCAGAGAACCTCTCACGCAGATCCTCAACGAAATTTGCTGGTCCGCAAATATAAGATACCAGCAGGAAGAGGACAGATTCGTTCTGTATCAACCCGATTAAGAACAGGAAGCTTGTAAATCTCCCGGCCGGTTCCGGGACTACATCCCGGGCGGATCATTGAGGAGGAGACGGTGAACTACCGCTTTAAGCCGTTCGTTTTTCCAATCCTGAGCGTTTTCCTTTCCGTATTGCTCTCTACTCATACGGTTGCGCAATCGCCATCGCTGATTAACGGCGGCGGACTCGCCGACGGCTCGAGATCGGTTTATGACCAGGTGTCGTTTACCTTTCATAATGTCCCCTTAAAAGAAGCTCTCGCAACATTCACGAATCGAACCGGTATAGTCCTGGTATACAGCCTCGATTCGGAACGGCTTAGCAAACCCGTCTCGGCGGTTGTGCTCTTCGAATCGCCTATCGCAGCCCTCCGGAAAATTCTCACGGGATCGGGCCTGGATATGATGCTCGCGAATTCCGGCCGAATCGTTCTGGTGCCGCAGCTGAATTTTACGAGCCGGCCGGGAACACTGCAAGGCGCCGTAACCGACCAGCAGACCGGTAAACCCATACCGAGTGTAAATATTTATCTGAAAGAACTCCTCATCGGAACGACAACGGACTCCGAAGGCGAATTCGAACTTGGGCATATCCCCCCGGGAGCTTACACCATACGCGCTACGCATGTCAGCTATGAAACCGAAGAAAGACAGATCGCGGTTTCGGATAGCAGACAATTGGTCCATCGGTTGTCGCTCAATCCGGCGGTACTCCAGATCGGCGAAATATTTATCGATGATCTGAATCCGCGACAACATAACGGAGGGCTGGGGGTTTCAGGGACCCGGATCGAGCAGGATCAAATCGACCGGACCGGGGGAATGTGGATCGGCCAGGTGCTTCGGAGCAGGGTCGCCGGGCTTACCTTCTTCGAAAACGGGATGTCGTCGGGAGGGGGATATCTTCAGTTCCGGGGCGTCGGCTCTTTCCATAATCCGTCCGATTATATGCGGATCAACGTCGACGGCATTCCGGTGGACGGGATATACTGGGAAACTTTTATAACCGATAATCTCTCACGCATAGAGGTCTTGCGCGGTCCGCAGGCCAGCGGAAGATACGGTGCCAGCGCGATGTCCGGAGTTATCAATCTGTATACCGACACCGGCAGGGAGGGTCCGATGCACGCTTCCATCTCTGCAGCAGGAGGACTGGCCAAGAGTTCGTCGAAGAGGTTCGATCCTTTCTGGCAGGAATACTTCGGCAGTATCGGCGGTGGAAACGAGATCGTATCTTCGGGCATTACTATTAGACATACACGGGACGACGGTATCCTGGTAAACCACAGCAGCCGCATGTCGGCCGTAACGGCGGGTACAAAAATACAGCCGGGTGAGAAGGTTGCAGTACGGGCGACGTTCCGTTTCACCGAACTGCTCAGCGGCTGGCCGTATGCGCAGAATATCCGCTCGATGGCGATGACCCCGATCATCAATCCCGAAGTATCTTCCAGGCAGCAGCGCGGCATCGGCAGTCTCAATTTCGATGTCGATCTGTATTCGTGGTGGGAACAATCGGTCATACTCGGCACCGAATACCTGCAGGGAATACTCGATTACACTGTGCCTGAACCGTATACCGGCGGCGACCTATACAGATTCCCGCGCCAGAGCGAGAATATATCCGAACGAGATATCCATCTGAAGCCGACGCTGCACTACAATACCAGATTCATCGTGCCGGTCGGGGAGACGGAAAGAGGTACCTTCTCCGCCGGAATAGAAGTGCAGCGGGAGGATAGATCCCGAGATGTTCAGAAAGAGAACGACGATGTGTTCGAGAGATTGTTCAAGAACCGGACCGAACAAATGATCGTCGGAAAATATCTGAGCTGGTCTTTCAAATCCTCCGAGAATTTCGACGTCACCTTCGGCATCCGTATGGACCAGATACAGGCGAGAGGCGAGGTGTTCACGTATCCGATCAGCCCATCGCTGAACCTTGGCTATCGTTTCAAGGTAACCGATTCGTGGATCGGCATTTTACGAGGGAGCATCGGCAGGGGAATACGGCACCCGCATTATTCAATGATCTTTGGCCAGGCGCCGATTGAGGTACCAAATCCGGAGTTGCGCGCCGAGATCATGGACGGCTGGGAGACGGGATTCACCCAGTATATGCTCGACGGGAAGATATCGGTGACCGCGACGTATTTCTCGCAAGAGACCCGCGATGCATTCCAGCAGGAAACCATCACCGGTGCGCAGGCAGCTTATCGGTGGATCAATGCGGGAAGAGTAACGAACAGAGGATTGGAACTGGAAGCCTTTATCGTACCGATCGAATGGTTTCAGTTCGGTCTTGCTCATAGTTTTCACTGGAATCGTGCGGTTGAGATCATCGGCGGCAACTCCCGGGAGTTCACCTTGCTTCGCGTACCGAATCGTGCCGGCTCATTCTTCTTCGCCCTCCAACCCATTAATACTTTTATTCTGAATGCCGATATTTATTATGTCGGTGAGCGCATCGACAACGATCTGCACATGTGGGCGCACGACGGAAGAATTTTTCACATCTCCCAGTATGAACGTGTATTCGATTCGTTCGTGAAGGTAGACGTATCGGGAAAGTATACTGCGTTCGAAAGTTATGAATTGTTCGTAAACGTATTTAATTTCTTCAACGACCTCACCCGCGAATACGGCGGATATCTGCCGGCAGGCCGCATGGTCATCGTCGGTGTGCGATATACCATTTAACCGCAATCCAGACATAGCCCATCACTCGTTCGTCCTCCGTTTACCTCCCGGCGGCATAGTTCTCTCAGAGAGAGAGATGTATGAACGTTTCCTGGGTGCGTTTCTCTCTCAAATCCTTCAAAAGGCCCGAAATTTCAATCCATATACTTTTGTAGAATTTGTATATCGGTGTTTGTAAATAGTTCTGGTCCTTCCCCGATTCGTGTTCCCTAACGCAGCTAACCCGGTATTAAATTCGTCTTTATATTCTTATTAATAAATAAGATATGGAGAATCAGTTATTTATTCACATCTGCGGTAATCCTTACTGGCACACCATGTGCCTCATATTGTACACCGGTAAGGCCGTATGAAATAGGAACCGATGAGAATATTTAATGGTATGGGGGATATTCGCTGTCATCGTTCTGTGCGGAAACCGGGGCAAACTTAATCTGAGGGGCAAACAACATGGTAAACGAACGGCAAAATCCTCCCACCAGCGCCGATCAACTGAAGGATGTATCGGTTTTCCTGAGGCAAGCGGATAAGCTGGTAAAGAACGGAGCATATGAACAGGCGCTCGCCGAAATCATAAAAGCCCGTACGCGCAATCCCAGAAATTTATATGCAGTCGCCTATGAAGAGCGGGTTCGCTCGATCATGGCGAATGCCAGAGATGAAAACGCCGAGAGTGCGCCGACCCCGCCGAAGACCCCCGAACTCGAGCAGATTTCCAGTAGAGCGATAGCGGAAGCGAACCGAAGCGCCGAAGCCGCGACCCGTATGCAGGAGAAAGTCGATCTCCTTAGAAAGCAGGAGACCGAAAGCCGGCGGACGGAATCCCAGCGCCGCGATGCTATCCGGAAAAAAGTCGAAGAGTTGATATCAAGATCGAAGGAATTTCACCAGCATGGCGAGTTTAACCGCGCTCTGGATGAAATCGCCCGCATCAACATGATCGACCCGTCGAACGAGGAGGTCGCCGCGTTCGAGGGACTCGTGCGGAGAGATCAGGAGCAGGTTCTCAGAAACGAAGAGCAGGAACGCCAGAAGCGTCTCGAGGAGGAAGAACAGCGCCGTAAGGATTATCTGAAATCGGAATTGCTACGGATCCGGCGTGAAGGTGAGGAAAAACGCAAGAAGGAAGAAGAGAATCGCCGCAATGCCCAGCAGGTCAAGGTTAATCAGCACATAAAAAAAGCACGCGATTTGTTCGGGAAGGGACAGCTTGAAGAGGCGCTCAGCGAGCTTGCCTTCGTGATCGTCATCGACCCTCTGAACTCGGATATGATCAATCTTGAACAGGAGATCCGCGATGCCGAAGAAAAGCGATATACCGAAGAGCTTGAGCGCTACCGGCTTCAGCAAGCCGAGCAGCAGCGGAAACGCGAAGCCACCATGGCGAAGGTGCGAAAACAAATCGACACAGCGGAGGTATATCTCAAGCAAGGTAAATTTTCCGATGCGCTTCGCGTCATCGCGGCAGCATATGTTCTCGACCCGCTGAACGATACGCTGCAGCAGTGCGAGGAGAGGATCATCAAAGCGCAGGAAGATGCCGTTCGCGCGGCTGAGGAGGAGCGGCTGAAGCGTGAAGAGGAACTGCGTCAGAAGCAGGAAGATGAGATGCGGCGTATTATTCAGAGTGCGCAGGAACGGGCCACAGCCGGCGAATCCGCGGAGGAAGAGAATCGCAAGAGAGCGGATAGGGAAAAGATCGCCGGGTATCTGAAAAAAGCGCGTCATTACCTGAGCGAAGAACGTTTCGAAAATGCGCTCGGTGAAATCGCACTAGCATTCGTCATCGATCCCTTCGATGATGAGATCATTGGACTTGAGCAGGAAGTATGGCGGCTGCAGGATCGGAAACGATCGGAATCGGCGGAAACCCTGCGGGATACGGCGGATAATGAATTAGTGCCGGAGAGCGAAGATACCCCGGCACCGGACCCGATGCTCGTCGCCGAGCAGGAGGAAACCCCGGTTGCGGAAGACATGCACGGGCCCGAATCGGTACCTGCGGACAATGAGCTGAAAGCCGTCGCGGAGCAGAAGACGGAGGTACACGAAACTCCAGAAGCGGTCGCGACTGATGCTCCTAAAGATGGTCAGGACGAGCAGGATGCAGGAAGCATAAACGAGGTACCGGTAAAGCGCCCGGTTGCACAAGAGATAGTCCGGAAGCCTCGAACTGAAGCGAAACCGGCGGTAAGAAAAACGATAAAGCCGGTGCAATCGATCCGAACGGCGGAGAAAACTGAACAGCGCGCTTCACAGAACCCGCCGACTCAACCGGCCCAGAAGAAGACAAATACGGCAGCGGCGCAGGAGCCCCAGCGAAGAGAGAGCAAAGCTCCGCAGATGAGACATACGGATGAGGATGATAAGAACGAGCGTATTACGCATCATATGACGGAGGCGCACAGGTACCGCTCCCGGAAGGAATATGAGAAGGCGACAGACGAAATCGCAAAAGCTTTTATGCTTGATCCTCTCAACGAGGACGTCAAGCGCCTCGAACGAGCTACACAGAAAGAGTATGCGTCGTATCGCGACCAGCAGAAGCGACAGAAAGCCGTCCGGACCCAGCTCAACAGAGCCAAAATGTATCTGGTGCAGGAAGATTACAGAAGCGCGGCTGAAGCGGTTCACGACGGACTGAAGATAGATCCGAACAATGAAGAGCTGAAATCGATCCAACAAAACATCGAGGATGCCGATCGGCGTTGGAAAGAGGCGGAGGAACTGTGGGAGAAGGTGACGGCGAACGAGACACAGGAAGCACG
The DNA here is from genome assembly GCA_964495085.1 of uncultured Ignavibacteriales bacterium. Classification (GTDB taxonomy): domain Bacteria; phylum Bacteroidota; class Ignavibacteria; order T3Sed10-11; family T3Sed10-11; genus CAZBUK01. The sequence goes on along the minus strand of CAZBUK010000008.1, from coordinate 29,318 downwards.
GGCGGGAAGGTTCGATTCGAAGCAACTGTACAAGGAGGCGCTGGCCAACTATTATATGAAACTCGAAACGCTCGATCCGGCGATGCGGAACGAAGCATCGGGAACATCAAAGGCTGAGCCCGACATGGTCGATCTGGAAGAAGAGATTCGCCATGTGTATGCAAAATGGACAACGGATCGGGAGCAGCAGGAAATCGACGAAAAACAGGAAGCCATTCGGAAACATCTCGAGAAGGCAAAACAGCTTCTCCTCAAAGAATCTTTCGACGAAGCCCTCGCTGAAGTCGCGTTCGGACGCATGGTAGACGATCAGTACGTAGAATTGATCCGGTTGGAGGAAAAGATATGGAAAGCCATACGCCGGAAGGAGAACGCCGAAGAACCGCACGCGGTCGAAATGCGCGACGAAGACATCAGTCTGGAAGAACGGAAACTGAATGTACGGGTTCATCTGAAAGCGGCGGAAGCGTTTGCCGAGAAGAAGCAGTTCACCCAGGCGCTCGACGAGATCGCGAAAGCATACGCAGTCGATCCGCTCAACGAGGAAATTCCGGCATACGAAGAGCGAATACGGTTTAAGTCGGAAAAACATAAGCATGCCGCGCAGGGTCTTACCCTGGTATACACCAAGAAAGCCGCGAATCAATAACAGCGAGGAGATATATGCATGGCTACGCAGAATGAAGTGTTGCACAGCCGCCTTACGGAAGTACTAAAAAAATGCGAGATCAGAATCGAGACTGCAAACTATACGCGCGCACTCGATGCTGTACGCGAGGCAAAATATATCGACCCTCAGAATATCTATCTGATCGCGCTCGAACGACAGCTGAAAACCCTTACCGGGCAGGGATTTAAAAAGATCCTGACACCGATAGAACGAAAAGAACTTCTCGATTCTATCCCCGAGATCAAACGACGAGCGCTCGATGATATGCAGCGGAGAGTGTCCGGAGAACAGGAGATCCGCGGGGAAGCCGAACATGAAGCCATGGATATCGAGGATCTGCGCAGCCGCGAACGCGACCGGGCGCTGAAACGGCAGAAGGATACGTATATTCAGCGGGCGGAAGAAAGCATCGACCGTGGCGATTACGAACACGCGCTCGACGAGATTCGTCGCATTTATATCATCGATCCGGAGAATTCGCTTGCCCGCGATCTCGAATCGAAGATCCAGCAGCTTGCCGTTCTTCGCAAGCGCGAACCGCAGGTCTCGAGTACCCGGGAAAAGAAAAAGAAACGCCGATTTTCGCTCGGACGCAAGATCGCACCGGTGGCGATCGCGCTCCTCCTGCTCGTCAATGTCATGCTGTTTTATTTTAAAGTTTTGAATTCGCCGACCGACGGTGCAATTGCCGCTGATGAATTTACATCAAGGCCTGCGGCAACGGAGCTGGATGATGTTGCGGCGAAGTCCGAAAAGATACCCGTGTCCGAGGCGACGCCGCTCACGTTCGCAGGACGGTCGCGGTTACTGCCGGAAGTATTTCCTCAGGTAGAACGAGCAGACATTCAGGATTCGAATGAGGTATTCGACGAGACGGCAGCTCTGCCGGCTGCGCCCAAAGATACAACTGCTGCGGAATCTTCCGCGTATGAACCGCCCGTCGATAATCCGGCCGACGCCGATTTTACCGACGAGGACCTGATTGAGGGGTTAGCCGAAGATCAGGTCATCGAAGAAACTAAACCAGCCGGGGGTGATCCTCTGGGGGAGGTCACGGTTGTGCCGGCGGCGAATGTGATCAGATTAGAACAACCCCTCTATTCCGGTGCCGCTTTGCGGTCAGGGATCGAAGGAGAGGTCGTCGTTCGGGTCACGCTTGACAATGACGGTAGGCCACTCGCTGCGACTATCCTCAAAAGCGATCACCCGCTGCTCCAGTCCCCGGCTGTAGAATCGGCAATCCGATCGGAATACTATGCACCCGGCACCGCAGAATCGGCCGGGAGTCCGTGGATCGATGTCGTCTATGTATTCAGTATCCGTTCCGGTCAACTGATCGACCGGTACAGTATCGCTTATTAACTGCGGTAACCCCACCCCGAAGGATCGGAGGCTCCGTTTGCCGGCCTCCTTTCCTTTGGTTAAAAATTATAAAATCGTAATTTTTATCTATCCATGAATTATCATCTCCCGTCGGAGCATACCTTGATCTTTCCTCACCATTTTTGTATGTTCAATCATTCATTTCGGATGTAACTCTCTGAGAAGCCGCAATACCGACCGGCTTGTTCCCGCTTGTACTTGCCTTCTGATGTCATAGTAAATCTCTTTTACATACAACGTGGTCCGGCAACTGGGAGGATCGAATTCCGTTCCTCTCCGGAATTAACCCACATCCATTCACCACTTGTAAGGAGGATATTACTATGAATGCACGTACGCACTTTTTCGCATTCCTGGTACTTTTCCTGTTATACCCCCCGGCTGCAGCCGGCCAGGTGTCGTTTACACCGGGACAAACATATTCCCAAAACTTCGATGAGATCGGAACCGATGCCATCGCTGTTCTGCCGGCCGGCTGGCGGGTGGACAGAATCGACGGAAGCGTCAGGACCGTCGGGAGTTTTTCCGAAGCCGTTCTCGAAACCGAACGCCGGCAGGGCAACGGTAATTTCACGCTGAGCGGAATTTATAATTTCGCCGCCGGCGATCCCGCCTCTGCCGCCGACCGGTCTATCGGATGGTTATCCTCAGGCTCAGCCATCCGAAGCGGTAATCTCTATCTCCACGTTCGCAACAACGGCACCGAAACCATTACCGTGCTGGATATTTCTTATGTTGTGGAAAAATATCGCAGGGGTACCAATTCCGGCGGATATTCTCTGCAGCTCCATTATTCCGCAGATGGAGAGTCCTGGACGGATGCCGATGAGGCATTTAACGTTACATTCGGGGCTGACGAAGATAATAACGGGTATGATGAAGCGCCCGGAGTTGTCGTCGCCGTACATGAGCAGCTCGAGGTCGATATCCCGCCGGGGACGGATTTTTATCTTGCCTGGAATTACTCTGTCGCTTCCGGCTCCACAACATCGAATTCACAGGCACTCGGGTTGGACGATGTAGAGATTATGTTTTTGATAGCAGATGGAGACAACGGAGACAACGGAGACAACGGAGATAACGGAGACAACGGAGACAATGGAGATAACGGAGACAACGGAGACAACGGAGATAACGGAGACAACGGAGACAACGGAGATAACGGAGACAACGGAGATAACGGAGACAACGGAGACAACGGAGACAACGGAGATAACGGAGACAACGGAGACAACGGAGATTCGGGTGAAGAAGGTTATACGATCTACATTTCCCGGAGTCCCTCCGACATCTCCGAACCATTCCGTATTGTCTATCCGGCAGCGGGCATGGGAACCGAAGTTGGATCGATCGTGCGGTATGGCGATGACGATTGGACGTACATCGATCCGGATTTTACGATGTATATGGTCTTCGACGGCGTTGATGAAATTCTATCGGCGGAAGTTTTCGTCGAATGGGACCATACCGTTGCCTCGCTCCAGGTCGAAGAGGGGAATCTCTTCGGTGCGGGAAATTCCGTTTTTTATCACACGCCCGTCGGTGACGGGGTGATGCGAATAAACGCGGCGAGTCTTGCCGGCAATGTGGTACCTTCGGAAGAGAGCTACCTTGCAATACTTCGCATATTTCTCAATCGTCCGGGCCATACGGATATTTCGGTCTCCGGGGTATCTCTGCGCCGATACGATAGTTCGAGCGATGTGAAGGTAGTAGTTCCCGCGTCGACTATTCCGGGAACCGTTAAATTCTATCTCGGTGATTTCGGCGCATACGACACGGAAGGCGGCGGAGAGATAGATTCTCAGACCGGTGACGGAAAAATAAACTTCGGAGATCTGATGCTGTTTGCCGACTCCTATTGGTCGATGCGCCCCGAAAATACCGGAGAGGAAACGGACTACCGGACGAAATTCGATGTCGGTCCCACGAATGCCGCGGGAAGCTACTTCGCCATTCCCGATCCCGACGGTGCCGTCGATTTCGAGGATCTGATTATCTTCGCGATCGGTTATCACCTGTCGGCAGACGGAGTTTTGCCGAAATTTCCTGTGGGCCCGGTGGAGTTCAAAATAGATGAGCCGCTGGCTGCGGAGGCGAATACCTACAAAGTGCCTGTCAGCGTCCATGGAATCGTCGATGATATTCGTGCTATCTCTCTGCGGATCGGATACATGGAGGAAGATCTGTCCTTTATTCGGGCGACGGGAGCCGGCGAGCTTGTGCAGGAGATGAGTTTCATCGCATCGCGGAGCGGTTCGGGGATCATTCAGATCGACGCCGCACTCATTGGCGATGAGGTACGGCCGATCGGCACGCCGGGTCCGGTCCTGTATCTGGAATTAACCGCAGATGGACCGATTGACGCTGCCTCGTTATATCTGGAGTCCGTTATCGTCCGCAACAGTTCGAACATGAATCTGCCTGTAAGCGTAGATGAGCGTCAGGCTGAGGAACGCTCCGAAATACCGGAGAAATTCGGCATTGAACAGAATTATCCTAATCCGTTTAATCCGGGAACGAGCATCAATTTCACTCTCCCTTCCGAGGTTCAGGTTACCGTTGAAGTATACACCATCCTTGGAGAAAGGGTTGCGGTGCTTCTGCATGACCGGCTCCAGGCGGGTTACCATTCGGTACAATGGGACGGTGTTATGTCGAACGGACATTCGGCATCGTCGGGAATGTATCTGTATAGAATCAGTGCGGGAGAGTTCACGGAAGTCAGGAGAATGATGCTCTTGAAATAAGATCCGAAAGCTCCTCGTCTACATACAAAGTTGCCGGCTGTTGTTTGTAGAAAACGCCCGCGGCGGGACATCAAACTGCCGCGGGTATATTTATATCCCGGCGGAATTATAAATATCGAACCCGGGCACGGAGTTGATCGACAGGCTTCCGCCCGCCAGACGCAGGAGAAATTATATGCAGACGTCTTTGCATTCTGCTTTGAGAATCTGTGCAGCGGGATTGAGTTCATCCAAACCGCAGTTATTCCTGATGATTGGTTTGCTGGTCGGAACGGCTCCGATTAACGCAGGGACTACACGGATATCTCTACTGCCGGATTATATCGAATCGCCGCTCGGTGCACGCTTCACAACGGATGTTCATATCGATTCGAAGCGCCCGTTAAAAGGATATGAGATTGTTCTGATATATGATCCTGAGCTGCTGGCGCTGGAAAGTGTCAATGAGGCCGAATTTTCAGGCGGGCCATCGATCGGATTTGTTCTCATCGACAGTGCCGGGGGGAGGATATCTGTGACAAGGGCCGCGGCCGGAGCGGATGCATTTCTTACGGGAGTCGGTACCATCTGTACGCTTGGGTTCAGGGGGATCGGCGAAGGAGAGGGGATGATCGATGTCGCCAGATTCGATTTGCGCGATTCCGATCTGAAACCGGTACCGGCGGTAACGCAGCCCTCCGCGTATATGATCGGTTCGGTTACCCGGATGGAGACGGCTGCCGAAACCCGGCGTTCGCCGGTCGGGTTCCAGAATTACCCGAATCCGTTCAATGAATTTACGGTTCTCGAATTCAAGCTCCCGGCGACCGGAATTATCGAGATCGAGATATTTGATCTCCCCGGAAAGCGGATTATCGGACCCGTCACCGGTACGGTGCCTGAATCCGGCACCCACCGGCACCGGCTTCGTATCATCGATTGGCCTTCCGGTGTATACTTCTGCCGATTCTTCTTTACCGAATCAGTGAGCGGACGTATGTACGGAGGTGTCCGTCCGCTGATGCTGCTCCGGTGACCGGAACCTACGCATTTTTGAGATTTAACTTGCCTCTCCGAATTCTTTGATGGCGACGAAATATGTAATCTCACCGCTGTGATTCTTTACCGGTGTGATCGTTGTCCGGTCGGAAACGATATTCCCGTCTGCAGTTCTATTCCGGATTTCTCCATGCCATACCTTGCCTGAGAGGATCGTTTGCCAAAGATTTTTATAGAATGACTCCTCATGTTCACCTGATTTCAGGAAGCGGGGATTATTACCTATGGTCGCCTCCGCCCTGAATCCTGTGTGTCGGGTAAAGGCCGGATTCACCCATAGAATGGACCCGTCCGTATCGGTGATCATGACTGCGTTTGCGGTCGCGTGGATCGCTTCGCTCTGGATCCGAAGACGTTCTTCGAGGCTTTTGTGTTCGGTGATATCCTCGCCTAAGGATTGGTATTCGATTATTTCGCCCTTCTCGTTGAATATCGCCCTGTCCGTCCAACGCTGCCAGCCCGTTTCTCCGGATGGGAGGAGGACACGGTGCTCGTATGTCATGTACGGTTTTCCGGGTCCGAGGCTCCGGAATTTTTCCCGCACACCGTCGCGCTCGCTTTCCGGAATGAGATTGAGAAAGTTCGAGCCGAGTAACTCACCCGCGGTTTTTTTAAAAGCGTGACAATAAATGCCGTTTACGAAGGTGAGCATGCCGTCGGGAAGAAACCTGCAGATCATTGCTGGAAGATCTTCGACGACGCTCCTGAATCTCCGTTCGTTATCCATGAGCTTCTCCTCTGCCTCGATGCGTTCGCTGCAGTCGCGCGCATTGACCACAACCCCCCGGATATACACGTCCTCGATATGGTTGCTGCTGATACCCTCGATATAGGTAAAGTCGCCGTCGGGTCTCCGGAACCTGCACCTGAAGGACGTACCGTCGTTCCGGTCGTCAAGATCGGTGATGAAGTGTTTCTGCATCTTATCGCTGTCCTCAGGATGAATATAGGTGAATATATCCGTTCCGGAAATATCTGCCGGTGCATAGCCGAGAATGCGTTCGACGGACGGACTGATATATCTGATGGTACCGTCGCCGGAGAGTACGAAAATGATATCGTTCGAATTCTGAACGAGGGAGCGAAAACGTTTTTCGCTCTCTCGTACCTTCAGTTCAGTTGTTTTTCTTTCCGTCGTATCCCTTCCGGTAACACTCAACCCGATAACCTCATCGTTCCGGTTCGGTATGGGATTGAACGAAAATTCAAAATACCGGTCCGTTCCCTGAAGGTTCAATTGTTGTTCGACGGAGAAATTCTCACCTCTGAATGCCCGCTCGAAATATCCGCGCCAGAGTCCCTGGCTGTCGATCGGTATATACGAAATCATGCTGTCGTTTATACCAATGTCTATACCGAACGCATCGCGAAACAACCGTTTAAACGCAGCATTAAGCGTTAGGATCCGGTAGTTTAAATCGACGGACCATATCGGATCGTGGATATTATCGATGAGCATCCTGAGATCGGAAATTTCGGATACGTCCGGAGGGGAGTCGCTTGCAGTGTTCAGCTCAGAGAGCTGTTTTTTCAGCAATTGTATCTCATTGAGCAATGCTTCGTGTGACGGTTGCTCATTTTCCATTCGGACCTCTCCGCTTCATGTGTTCAGATATTCCCGGCAACGGCGCGTCGGGGGAGAATATGATCTCCCCCTCGGGCAGGGGAAGTAGCTTGCGGGGCATTATATGCAGTTAAATAAAAAGGTAGCAACAAAACGCTAAATAATCAATGCAAATGAGCGATAATCGTGAATCTTGAAAAATACAAAAAATTTAACTTTATTTAATACTATCTTAATACATACATAATAAAAGGACTGGTACTTTTTGTGCGAAAGGGGAGAACTGATTGTATGTACCGGTTGGCGACACACCCCCGCCCCGTCAACCAGCCGGTTTATCGCTTCACCTTCTGTTCTCATCAAATCGATATCGGTGCAGTCGGGATGAGGAATCAACTCTCGGGTACCGCGTTATTACTCACATGAGACGTTATACGAATCTATATAAACTCCTTTTCGGTACGGTAGCTATCCTCGCTGTCATCCTGATCGTTCCGGTTAAAGTCCCGTATAAAATCCATACACACGGTCGTATTTCGCCTGTTCAGGAATGGATTCTGAGCAAAGATCAGGCCGGCCGGCTCTCGGCGACATTGTTCGATCGTCTCGACTATCGAACGTCGAATTTTGGTGTAACACAGTTCGAACGTCAGGATGCGATCCGATTCTTGCTCCACGAACGCATCAAACCCGGGAACGCGGTCGAGAGCGGAGATACCGTCGGCCACATCTATTCTCACCATCTTGAGCGGGAGATCGTAAAGCTGGAGGGAGAGCTGAAGCTCGCCCGGGCAAATTTTCATCTTTATGCCGCAGGAGAGAAAGAAGCCGTCGTTAAGGAGGCACGTCAACGCCTGGCATATAATCGCCAATTGGTCGAAGGATATACACCGACGTACCGCCGTGCAAGATCACTCTATGAACGCGGTCTGATCTCTGATGCCGAATTCGAAACGATCGAGAATCAAATGCGGTTATACGAGCTCGATATCGCCATCGCCGAATCTCAGGTCGAGACCGCTGTCACCGGAGTCCGGGACGAACAATTAGCATACATCCGGACGCAGATCGAGGTGATGGAGGCGGATCTGCGTTCGCTCTATCGGCAAAGAGACGATTTTATCCTGAGATCCCCGATCGCCGGTACCATACTTCATTCGTTTTCACCGGATACGCTGGTTCGGATCGGAGATAGCTCCGGATACGCACTTCTCATTACGATACCCCTCGATCAACGCACCTATATCGAACCCGGAACGGGAGTGAGTTTCCGTTTATCGCGGAACCGGGGCGATGTGAGTGCCGAGATTCATACGATCGGAAGTACGGTGTATCGATTTAACGGTTCACAAATGGTTATCGCAACCGCCGCTCTGAACGGAACGGATGCATTGTATCTCCCCGGGTTGGTCGTTCCATGCGCTATCGAAACTCCGAGAGTTACCGTCAGAGAATATCTGCGGCGCCAATTCGGTTTATTGTTATAGGGGAAACAGACGGATGCCGCGATTGGAATATAAATATCTTATACATAACGAGAATCTCGACAAGCTTCGTTCCTCGATTATTCCATTCATCGTGCGGGATGACCACGCCCGGAATGCCGATATACCGGAATACAGCGTCCGGAGCATCTACTTCGATACGCCCTCGCTCCGTTACTACACCGAAAAGATCGAGGGGGTGGATATAAGAAAAAAGCTGCGGATACGCGGCTATAACGACGGGGGAAACGAGGATGAAGTTTACCTCGAAATTAAACGAAAGAATATTCAAACCGTCTGGAAAAACAGGGCGCCGATGCGTTTTAAACATGTCCGCCGGTTCTTCGCTACGGGTAATGTACAAAAATATATCATCACGGGTAACGGGATTGCCGACGCGGATGAGAATGCCCGAAAATTCCTTTACCACCTGCATGGATCCATGCTGCGACCGGTTGTGCTCGTGACGTATGAGCGTGAAGCTTACTTCGGTAAGTTCGACCGCTCGGTGCGGATTACGTTCGATAAGAATCTGAGGAGCGCGATCTATCCGCAACTGGACGAACTTTACTCGGAAGAAAAGCTCGTGAACTGTCTCCCCGGCAGATTTGTCGTCGAAGTCAAGTTCACCGGCACGATGCCTCTCTGGATGCGGAGCGCCTTAAGAGTGTTCGGAGCGAGACGGCAGGCGGTGTCTAAATACTGCATCGGCCTCGATATGCACCGTAAAACAAGTCATCACTTCACGAAACCGGCGGTCTGCGCCCTCTCGGATAACTTCTAAACGGATTTTTATGTTCGACGATCTTAACCATATACTCCATTTCGGCCTCTCTCTCGATCAGATAATATATAATATATCGGTTGCGGCGCTGTGCGGTTTCTTCATCCTTTTTATGTACAGAGTGACGTACACTGGACCAAGCTATTCGCGATCCTTTGCCAATTCGCTCGTGATCCTCGCCATACTTACTGCCGTGGTAATCATGGTTATCGGGAACAACCTCGCGCGGGCGTTCGGTCTGGTGGGCGCAATGTCTATTATCCGGTTCCGTACGGCAATAAAGGATACAAACGATATAGTGTTCATCTTCTTCTCGCTTACGGCGGGTATGGCTACCGGAGCAGGATTGCACGGTCTTGCGATCATCGGGAGTGTGCTGGTCGGATTTTTTACGTATCTTCTCTCATACAGCCGAAGCGGTGCCGCACACAGGAAAGATTTCCTTCTTCAATTCTCGGTCAACGGAACGGAGGATGAGGAGGATCCGACCTATATGCCGGTGTTAAAGAAATACTGCCGACAGCATAAGCTTGTTAACCTGAAATCGGCCGATAACGGCAATATGCTCGATTTGTCGTTTTATATCCGACTGAGAAATCAGGAGCAGAGTCCACAATTCATCCGGGAACTGGAGAAATCGACGGGAGTGAAACAGGTTACCCTGTTTTTCGATGAGGAATCGTATTAAGCGGGGAGATCGCGGAATGAAGTCCGTATTATTTTTATGTGTATTCATCCTGTCACTATGTTTTTCCTCTTACGCTCAGATTGTTCTTAACGAGATCCTCCCGTCCAATGCCTCGGTAACGGTCGATGAAGACGATGCGTACGAAGACTTGATTGAGCTGTATAATGCCGGCGATGAACCTGCCGGACTCGGCGGATACGGACTCTCGGATAATGCCGCACAACCATTCAAATGGATTTTCCCCGATACGGTTCTGGCTCCGGGTGAATTTCTACTGGTTTGGGCGTCCGGAAAGAATCGTTCCCTACCCGGCAATGGGTTGCACGCTTCATTCAGCATCAGCGCCGCCGGCGAAGAAATTCTGCTTACATCGCCCGACAGCTCCCTCGTGGATTTTATTCCACCGACTCCGCTTCCGGCGGATATTTCATACGGGAGACAACCGGACGGCGACGATATCTGGTTCTTCTTCTCCGAACCGACTCCGGGAGCGTCGAATACCGGCACAGGATATCTTGGTATTGCAGCTCCACCCGGTCCGTCCCATAATTCCGGATTTTATACCGATAGTTTAAGTCTCAGATTCGATTCCGAGGACGGCTCAGTCGTTTACTATACCTCAGACGGATCCGAACCGACAGATTCGTCGACCGTATATACCGATCCGCTGCTTATCGAGGACAGGTCGCAGCATCCGAACGTATTGTCCGAAATTCCAACCAACGTCAGCTATAACTGGGTATCTCCGGGTGAAGTGATTAAGAAGGGTACTGTAATCCGTGCAAGGACGATTCGAGACGGCTATCTACCGAGCGAGATCGTCACGCGGACATTCATCATCGATGAGACGGGGAGAGCGAGGTATTCATTTCCTGTGTTAAGTCTGGTCACCGATTCCCTACATCTCTTCGACCACGAAACCGGCATCTACGTACCGGGTGTTAATTCTGTAGTCAATCCGCAGGCGCCCTGGCATCAACAGGGCAATTTCACGATGCGGGGAATCGAATGGGAACGCCCGGTTCACATCGAGCTCATCGAAACCGACGGTACGATACCCCTCTCCGAACAGGCCGGCATGCGGATCCATGGAGGCGCATCGAGGTCGCTGCCTCAGAAAGCGCTCCGTCTCTACGCCCGCGGAGAATACGGCGGATCTTGGTTCAATTATCAATTCTTTCCCGATAAGACAATCGACAGATACAAACGAATTGTCCTTCGCAATTCGGGAAATGATTGGACCTCTATACTGTTCCGGGATGCCTTTATACATAAACTGCTGGACGGAGTCGATCTCGACCATCTGTCTTCCAGGCCTGCGATCGTGTTCATCAACGGTGAATATTGGGGTATCCACAACATACGGGATCGTGTAGATAAGTACTATCTGGAGACACACCATATCGTCGACCCGGAGTCGGTCGACTTATTATCGGGTAACAGCGAGGTAATAGAGGGAGATCCATGGCATTACACGGCAATGCTGGATTATATCAAATCGACCAATTTAACCGATCCGGAGCATCTGCAGGTTCTACGGACTCTCATGGACGTCGACAATCACTTGACCTACGTAGCTTTCAATGTCTATATCGGGAATACAGATTGGCCGGGAAATAATATCGACTACTGGCGGCCGCGTATACCGGGAGGCAAATGGCGGTGGATCGTGTACGACACCGATTTTGGATTCGGCCTTTTCGACGGAATTCACGCCCATACACTCAACACGCTTGCGATGGCCATGGACGAGAACGGTCTCGGATGGCCGAATCCGCCCTGGAGCACGTTGATCTTCAGGAAGCTTATGAACAATCAGGACGCCCGCGAATACTTCATAAGCCGAATCGCCGATTTGATGAACACGATCTTCGTCTCCGATCTGGTTGTACGGCTCCTTAATGAGATGGAAACTGAATACGAGCCGGAAATTATGGAGCACTTCCGGAGGTGGATCCCGTTCCGGTCGATCTTCGGATGGAGAGGGGATGTCGAACAGCTTCGCACCTATGCAACGCAGCGTGCCGACGAGGTAAGGATGCACGTTGTCGGGCAGTTCGAACTTCCGGGTACCGGCGTGGTCACCATCGACACCGGCGAGCGAAACGCCGGCATTGTTCGGATCAATTCCGTACGCATCGACCGCGACCTTCCTGGTATTATCGATCCCAATCAGCCGTATCCATGGAGCGGAACATATTTCCAGGGTGTTCCGATTCGGCTCATCGCTGAGCCTCTGACCGGATACTCCTTTGCCGGATGGAACGGACAATCCCATCTCTCAGATACCCTGCTCGTCACAATCTCGGGCGATACCACGCTCATGGCTCATTTTATTCTCTCCGAAAATTTCGAAGGGGACAAGATAAACCCCCCCGCCTATGAGCTTTCCTCGGGCCCGTATCTCTTCGAGTATTGGGACGAACAGGAAATTGAGGGATCATTTCCTCCCGGGATGATCTTCCAGCAATCTTCGGTAAACGATCCGGGATTATCGGAAGAGATGACCGATCCATATCATATCCCACACATCGATGAAAATGAAAATGAATACCATGCAGACGATCAAGATAAAGTAGGATTCCCGTACAAGCTAACCGGTAGAACCCGTTTAAACGGACTGGGACATCAGGGGATCTCGCTCATCAATACTGGCAGAGGACGGGACCTCGGCGCAGTCGTTCTGGCGCTGAACACACTCGGACTTGAGGATATCTATGTAAGCTTTCTCGCGGGAACAATCCTGCCGAACAACCGGGAATATGCATTGAGACTGCAGTATCGAATCGGAATCCAGGAAGCATTCCGGGATGTCCACGGAGAAGGCGCTCCGGTCGAATATAAGCGGAATGAACAGGCGGGCCACGCGCAGATTATCGGTCCCGTAAGATTGCCGGATGAGATCCAGGATAAACCATACGTGCAGTTAAGGTGGAAATTCTACCATCTGGCAGGTACGAGCGGATCGAGAGCGATGCTCAGGCTCGATAACATAGCGGTAACCGTCGGACCTCCCGAAGATCCTATGAATCCGGAACCCCACATGCTAGCAGACGGTCCTTATTCCTTTACCGTGTGGAACGACAACCAACCGGAGGGAGCATTTCCGCCGCATATGGTATTCCAGCAATCATCGATTGACGATCCCGGATTACACGATGAGATGACGACTCCGTATCATATTCCATATATCGACGACGAAAACAATGACTATCATGCGAATGACCAGGATAAGATCCGATATCCGTACAAATTGACCGGAAGAACCCGCCTCAACGCCCTGGGCGATGACGGGATCGGTTTCATAAATACAGGGAGGGGGCGCGATCTTGGCGCGGCGGTTCTCGCACTGAACACAACCGGAATGACCAACGTCAATGTCTCGTGGACCGGGGGAACTCTGATCCCGAGCAGCCGGGTCTATCGTATAAGGATGCAATACCGCATCGGGACGGACGGCGAATTTTCAGACGTTCTGCTGAACGGAATGCCCGTCGAATATGTGAGGAGCGCTGAAACGGGGCATCACGAAAATCTCGGACCGATACGGTTGCCCGATGTGGTGAACAACAAAGCATACGTTCAGATCCGTTGGAAATATTATTTTACCGGCGTCCGATTAGATCCCGAGGTGGGGAGCAGGGACATGCTTCGGCTGGGAGACATATCCGTAACAGGGATACCGGTCGGCGTAGAAATTCCGGTAGAAAAACCCGCGACATTCCAGCTCTATCAGAACTATCCGAATCCCTTTAACCCGTTAACCGTCGTCACTTTCGCAGTGCCGGAGCCAAGCCGGGTGCGGATCGAGATTTATAACATGATCGGTCAAAGACTTGCGGTATTATTCAATCGCGACGTTGAAGCGGGTATCCACTCCACGGAATGGAACACAACGGGCAGCGGGCTATCATCGGGAATCTATATCTATAAGATGGAAGCGCAGCCGTTGGATCAGAGTATTCCGGGATTTTCAAGACTCCGGTCGATGGTTTATATCAAGTAGTTCTTGCTCAGATATAGATATCTACTCGGAGGGAGCGCGCCTGGAATCTGCAGGGTATCGGGCGAGCGCATGTTGTAGACACGGGAAATCGATCTGAAGCGACGACTTTCCCGAGACCCTATTCGCCTCGAAAGCCGAATCCCGATTTGTTCTGAGATTGATTTGTTACGAACCGTCTTGTCAATGAAGTCCATAATTCATAGCTTTCAGTGAATGTACCCATCGATTCCAATCCCCATCAAATTCAAAGAAAAGGATTCAGTATGAACCGCACGTTTCTATTCCTCGTAATCTTGATCGCTCTTTTTTCGGTCTCGCTCTGCGCGCAGGAGGAGGCGCGACTATTACGTTTTCCGGCAATACATGGAAATCAACTGGTATTTTCTTACGCGGGCGATTTATATACAGTAGCATCGACCGGCGGTGTCGCACGCAAGTTGACGAATCATGACGGTTTCAATATGTTTGCCAGATTTTCGCCGGACGGGAAATGGCTGGCTTTTACCGGAGCTTACGACGGCAACACGGAAGTCTACCTCATGCCCGCAGAGGGGGGTGTTCCGCGGAGACTGACCTATACGGCGACGCTTGACCGCGACGACGTTTCCGACAGAATGGGTCCGAATAATATCGTCATGGGATGGATGGATGAGAAAAATATAATTTTCCGGTCGCGGCGTATTGAGCCGAACTCATTCAACGGGCAATTGTATCTTGTCTCGATCGACGGCGGAATCCCGCGCCAACTTCCGCTGCCGCGGGGTGGATTTACCTCCTATTCTCCCGATAAATCAAAAATTGCATACAACAGGATTTTTCGTGAATTCAGAACTTGGAAACGGTATAGAGGCGGTCAAGCCGACGATGTGTGGATCTACGATTTTTCCACGGAAGAACTGAGGAATATAACGAATAATCCCGCACAGGATATCATTCCTATGTGGGCCGGCAATAAGATCTATTTCAATTCAGATCGAGATAAAATAATGAATTTGTTTTCCTACGATCTGACGACTGGCGAGACCGAGAAGCATACAAATTTCTCCGATTTCGACGTTAAATTTCCCTCGCTGGGTAACGATGCAATCGTATTCGAAAATGCCGGATACATTTACCGTTTTGATCTGTCGACGGAATTATATGAGAAAGTTCCGATTTATATTCAGGAAGATTTCGCCATCGGCCGCGGAGGATTGACGGAAGTCTCGCAAAATGTCCATACCTATGAAATTTCACCCGACGGAAACCGGGCGCTTTTCGGCGCCCGCGGCGATCTGTTCACGGTCCCGGTAAAACATGGTAATACGCGAAACCTGACCAATTCTCCTGGCATTCACGAACGAAATCCCAAATGGTCACCCGATGGAAAATGGATCGCGTATATCTCCGATGTTACGGGAGAAGACGAAATATTTATCATGCCTCAGGATGCCGGCAGTACGCCTCTACAGCTCACATCGGACGGCGATACATACAAATATCAGCTTTCATGGTCCCCCGATAATTCGAAAATTCTCTGGTCGGATAAGAAACTCCGGCTGTTCTTTGTGGATGTCCAGACCAAGCGGGTGACGCAGGTTGCCTCTCCGACCGCCTGGGAAATAACGCAATATGCATGGTCGCCGGACAGCAAGTGGATCGCCTATGCGCAGCCCGAGGAAAAACAGTACCAGACGATATATCTGTACTCGGTGGAATCCGGACAAACCATCCCCGTAACCGACGGATGGTTCCAGTCTTCGCAGCCCGAGTTCAGCAAGGACGGGAAATATCTGTTCTTCATCTCGAACCGAAACTTCGCCCCCGTTTACAGCCAGATAGAATGGAACCACGCTTACGTCGATCTGGCCGGGATATATCTAATCACCCTCTCGAAAGAAACGCCGTCGCCGTTCAAACCGCGCAGCGATGAGGTCGTTATCGGATCCTCCTCCGGACAGGAGAGCAATTCGGAAAGCTCGCAATCCGACGTCACCGTCAAAGTTGATCCGGACGGCATCAAGGATCGGATCGCGGCAATTCCCGTCTCCGGATCGAATTACCAGAGTCTTACGTCTGTCGGGGACAAAATTTATTTCATGCGGAACGGACGCCGCGATGAGAGGCCTAAACTGCTGATGTACGATCTGGAAAAGCAGACAGAGACCGAATTAGGCGAGATCAACGGATTCGAGGTTTCATCGGACGGGAAGAAGATGTTGGTTCTGCAGCAGGGTTCTTATGCGATTATAGATCTCCCCTCATCCCGGATCGACATCAAGGAACGGCTCAATCTGACGAATATGAAAGTTCAATTGGCCCGCCAAGCCGAGTGGCGCCAGATATTCATGGAGGCATGGCGCCAGATGCGCGACTTCTTCTATGCACCGAATCTGCATGAGGTGAACTGGGAGGCCATCAGGGAACAATATGAGCCGCTCGTACACTATGTAAACCACCGCGCCGATCTGACGTACATCATCGGCGAGATGATCGGCGAATTGAACGCCGGCCATGCATATGTCGGCGGCGGAGATATGCCCCGGCCCGACAGAGTTAAGACCGGTCTCCTCGGAGCCGTGATCGTCAAGGATAGCCAATCGGGTTATTTCCGTATCGAGAAAATTCTGGCAGGCCAGAACTGGGACAACAACCTGCGATCCCCGTTGACCGAAATTGGCGTCGACGTCCGGACGGGCGATTACATTCTCGCAGTCGACGGTGTGCCTACCAATGCTGTGACGGATATCTATTCTATGCTCGTGGATAAAGCGGGGAAACAGGTGACGCTGAAAGTCAATTCTCAGCCGGGAGAACAGGGAAGCAGGAGCACTGTTGTGGTCCCGATCGGCGACGAGCAGCCTCTTTATTATCTCAATTGGGTGCAGGATAATATCCGGAAGGTCTCGGATGCTACCGATGGGAAGGTCGGATATGTCCATATCCCCGATATGGGTGTCCCGGGTTTAAACGAGTTTGTAAAATATTACTATCCTCAGCTTCGGCGGGAAGGACTGATCATCGATGTCCGTGGTAACGGCGGTGGCAATGTCTCGCCGATGATCATCGAACGCCTGCGGCGGGAAATAGCGATGATCACGAAAGCCAGGAATGCCGCGATCAATATCGATCCCAGCGGCATGCATCTCGGACCGAAAGTAGCCCTTATCGACGAATTTTCAGCATCCGACGGCGATATATTTGCATTCAGATTTAAACATTACGGACTCGGGCCAGTCATCGGCAAACGTACCTGGGGAGGCGTTGTCGGAATCCGCGGTACCTTACCGCTCCTCGACGGCGGGTTTCTGAATCGACCGGAATTCTCGCGATACGACATCGAGGGAACGGAATGGGTCATGGAGGGATACGGCGTGGAACCGGATATAGTCGTCGATAATCATCCCGGAAGGGAATACCGCGGGATCGACGATCAGTTGAACAAGGCGATAGAGACCATTCTCGAGAAACTGGCGCAGGAGCCCGTCCGACTTGCTCCTCCGCCTCCATATCCGGATAAGAGCAGAGAACAATAACAGCATCTCACGGTATCCGATCGATAACAGGGCGGATTCTCTATCCGCCCTTTTTCATCAGCTCACCGTCCAGCGGTAATATGAAATTGCTAATGCGTGGATTTTTTCGGAACTTCCCGATTGGCTGCATCATATCCACCACTCATCATTATCAGAATCTCTCGAGCATATGGACGGACAAAACGATAAGTCATCGGGCGGCGGCATGAAGAGCGATAAGATCGCCCAATCATTTCTTATCGGACTGCTCCTGATCCTGACCGTCGTATTTTTCAGTATGGTGCAAATCTTTATCCTCCCGATCATTCTTGCCGCTGTCTTTTCGGGATTGTTTTATCCGATTTTCAGGAAGTTTCTCCGCCTGTTTAAAAATCGCCGATCTGTGGCATCGCTGTTCACCTGCCTGCTGTTGCTGCTCATACTGCTCATCCCGACCTATGTAATTGCCGATCGTGTCGCACGCGAGGCAATCGGATTATACGAAAACAGCGAGCAACAGATACGTGAACTTTTCCATTCGATTCAAAGCGGTGAATCGCGTCTGCTGCGTACTTTTACAGAATCGAGGCTGGTACAGCGCCTGGGGCTCGAGCGGGTCGACTGGCAGACGAATCTTGAAGAGCTCGTCAAAACTCTCGCATCGTCGTTTGCTACAGTGATCAATAAAGCAACGCGGGAGACATTGCTTCTGGTGACCAACCTGTTCGTCACCTTTTTTGCGATGTTTTATTTCTTCCGCGACGGCGATTCAATAGTCGAACGATTGAAATATCTCAGTCCGCTCAAGGAAAAATACGAAGATGAAATTCTATTAAAATTTCAATCGGTTTCCAAGGCGACCATCAAGGGTACGCTCCTGATCGGATTGATCAAGGGAGTCATGGGAGGCATCACGTTCTGGATATTCGGTATACCTGCCGCTATACTGTGGGGCGTTGTCATGGTCATTCTCTCCGTAATTCCTTTAGTCGGAGGATGGCTTGTTATGTATCCTGCCGCGCTTATTCTGATCCTCACCGGTCAGGTCTGGGAGGGGATAGCGGTATTTCTCATCGCCGCACTCATCATCGGCAATATTGATAACATCCTCGCACCTAAACTCATCGGCCACGAAGCCGGCATGCATGAACTGCTCATCTTCGTCTCTACACTGGGTGGATTGAGCGTGTTCGGAATAATGGGTTTTGTCATAGGTCCTATCATCGCCGCAATGTTCATGACCGTACTGGATGTTTACGCCCGAGAATTCCGTTCGCAACTGGAATCGCCGGGATCCCCCGATGATTCCCGCTGAACACCGCCAAGCGGAGTCATCCTGCACGCAGTAATCAATTTTCAATATTAGGAAGATACAACAGAATTTTTAACAATATTCTTTCATTATATAGAAACTACGCCTCTTTCCACTCGTTTTAGCAGATGTATTGCATGATTCACCATGCACACGATTCTATCAACCACATCCTCGTACGCTTCGATCATCCCGCCATAACGAATCGTCACTATCTACGTGTCGCAATAGATTGCTAACAATTTTTCTCACGAATATTTACGGATATTAAAGTTCTTATTTCATTTGCCGAAGCACTACGATGATTGTATATTGTATTAATTATTTTTTATGGATATCGAAAGAGAATTCGTTCAGGCGCCGATCGGTCTTATACTTCTCCGTTCGTTCGGTACGGAGAGTATATTCGATGTTCAACGTCGGTCCCGGGGTATAAAAACATTTCCGATACTGCAGCCGGGCCGGCATTGAACGGAAAGTATGTATTCACCCACGGATTATTATCAGAGAGACGGTACTTCGAATGTATCGTGAATATGTTCCGTGTGCTCTGGGGATTCACCAGAAGAGACGTACCGTGTTACAAGTGAAAGAGGATTCATCTTATTCTATAAGACTGCGGTAATCGCAGGAGATTCAGCCGCAATCCCCCTGTGTGTACCCCGGATATAACAGGACGAAGGAGGAAATGTTCGAGAGCATCATAGAAACGAGGGAAGGGTTGTAATCCGTACTACCAACAAACCCGGTGAATTCATATGAATTTGCAATGCCGATAGATATCGTCATCCGTATTTCATATTCACTTGTCGTACCGATCATCGGACCCTCGCATGCTTCAACGTGATGTAAGGATTCTCATTCTCAAGGATAGCTCCGCGGATACCGGTGCAATTGTCCGGGAGCTGAAGAATTCCGGTCTCTCGAAGCGACCCGGAATAGCGATTGAAAAAGTCTTCCTCCGCACGCTCAAAGCATCCCGACCGGATGTCATTCTTACCGTACATGCCGGGCGAAAGCCTAATGATTTAAAGGTTTTACAGCTCGCCGTCCAATATTCCACTAAAATCCCCTGCATTGCTACTGCCGATTCCCTCGATGAGAGCACCGTTGTGGACTGCCTCAGATCGGGTGTGGTCGACTATATCTACAGGAAGCGGTTACACCGGTTCGGTCCGGCCGTTCTCGCGGCAGCAACGCGCCGAGGCGAACGAAAATCAATCGGGAGACAGCACATTACCGGTCGGGAACCCGTTGCAATACTGGCCGATCTCTTTGAAAGAATTTGGGATAATTCGCCGTCGGGAGTGAGAATTATAAATAAGTCGGATATCGTACTATATGTCAATAAATCGTACTTCCACCTGGTCGGAATGCGCGAGAGCGAGCTGGCCGGACGAGGGATTAAGGGTATCATTAAAAAACCATTTATATCGGAAGTTTTTGCGATGAAGATCCGTGAGACCCTGGACACATTGCTTGATATAACGCACATCGCTCAAGTATATAGATTCTTATTTTTTATTACTTTAGAGCAAGCGTTTGAACGAAATCTACGATAATAGTCGGTATTCATGACAGATGATTCACATCGTCGGGCTGAACTGCTCGATAAGCTGAAAAAGCTGAAATCTCAGGTCGAGTCACTCCGGCAGGGGCCCGAGAAGGACGTACAGGCCAGTGTCGGCGTCGAGGTCGATCTACGCGCCCTCGATTCGCTCATCTCAGCCCTTCCCGATCCTCTCTTTTTTAAGGACACAAGGTCGAGGTACATCCTTGTGAACCGTGCGTATGCAACCCTGATGGGAATAGAGCAGCCGAAGTATGCCTATGGAAAGACGGATTTTGATTTTTTCGATCGTGAATTCGCACATCGCGTTTATCTCGGCGAACAGGAACTTCTGCAAACGGCTCAGCCCGATCTGAACCGTGAAGAAATAATTATTCGCAGGGACGGTACTCAACTACGCGTATCGGTGTCGCGGGTTCCCGTGAGAAGTCAAACCGGAGAACTTGCGGGGGTCGTCGGAATCATCCGTACCGGCGGAGAACAGCTTTCGGCCGGGCAAGCGGAAAGGGAAACCGATGCAAATCTACACCGGCTCCTCGCCGCATCATCCGACATTATCAGCGTTCTCGACGCAAACGGGACCATACTCTACGAGACGCCCTCCTCCCATCGGATTCTCGGGCACGACCGGACCTATCCGCGTCTCGGTATGAGTTTCTTCGGGCTTTGCCACCCCGCCGATCTAAAACGCCTCATGGAGCTTTACAATGCACTGATCCGTCATCCGGGTACGGCAAAGAAAATAACGTACGGGCTCAGGCATGCGGACGGTTCATGGGTTCTCCTCGAGTCCATCTTTCGTAATCTGCTAGACGATCCTGCGGTCAGGGGGATCATGGTTAATTCAAGAGATGTGACTGAGGACCAGCATGCGAAGGAAAAGGCGACTATTTTCGAGCACGTCATTAAGAGCGTGAATGACTGCATCACGATATCCGATCTGCAGAATAATATCATTTTCGTTAACCAAGCCTTCTGCGATACATACGGATACGCTCCGGAGGAGATCATTGGAAAGCATACAGGAATTCTGTGGTCGCCCAAAAATCCGGGAGAGAAACTGGAGAACATTTTTCCTGAGACATTACGCGGGGGCTGGGTAGGAGAGCTTCTCCACGTCCGGATAGACGGCAGCGAATTACTGGTTTACCTGACAACCTCCGTTATCAGGGATGAAGTGGGCAACCCGATAGCCTTAACCGGGGTAACCAGGGATATTACCAAGCAGAAGCAAGTTGAAGAACAGTTGCGGCATTCTCAGAAGATGGAGAGTCTCGGCGTGCTTGTCGGCGGGATAGCACACAACTTCAACAACATTCTCGGCGTAATCATGGGTTACGCGTCGCTTCTTGAGGAGGGGGAAAGCGACCGGGACAAGTTGATCCGCAACGCACGGGTTATCACCGAGGCTGCGGAGAGAGGAGCACATCTCGTACATCAACTCATGACATATATTAAAAAATCCCCCGTTCGGTTTGAAGTCGTACCGGTAAATAAAGTCATAGAAGAAATGACGGACATGTCGAAGCAGACATTCCCCCAGACCGTTACCTTCATACACCGTCTCGATCGACGAAACCCGACGATTCTCGCTGACCATAACCAGTTCAACCAGGTACTGTTCAACCTGTATCTGAATGCGCGCGACGCGATGCCCGAAGGAGGCAGTATCACGGTCTCGTCCGAGGTTGTTCACGGCGACCGGCTCAGGGAGAAATTTCTGAAGGTCGCCGACTCCGACTATGTCTGCCTGACCGTCACAGACACCGGCTTCGGCATGGACGATGAGATACAGAGCAGGATATTCGACCCTTTCTTTACGACGAAAGAAATCGGCAAGGGGGTGGGTCTCGGATTACCCATGGTATACGGTATGGTTGAGAGTCATAACGGCTTTATCGAGGTCGAGAGTGAAACCGACCGCGGATCCATCTTCCGCCTCTATTTCCAGCTGAAGGATTTCTCCGGGACGGAGGATCAATCCGATACATCCGAACATCCTCGCCGGGCAAACGGATCGGAGACGATATTGGTGGTAGAGGATGAGGAACCGATACGCGAACTCGTCACGAGGGCGCTTTCGGATTACGGCTATCGTGTGTTGACCGCGGGAGACGGCCTCGAAGCCATTAAGATATTCGGTGAATCGCACAAGGAAATCGATCTGGTTGTGATGGATCTCGGACTCCCGCGTATGAGCGGATACGACGTTATTACCCGTATGCGGGAACTCGATCCCGGTGTCCGTGTGGTGGTTGCGTCCGGATATAACGATCCGGATTCGAAGGCTCAGCTCGAACGGGCCGGGGTCAAATATTTCGTTCAAAAACCATATAAAAGCGGTACCATCCTTAAAATCGTTAGACAAGTGCTTGATATTGAGAGCTGATTTATAGTATTTTATCTCGCCGGCCGTAGCATCGAGTGTATGAGGTGCAGGAAGACAGAGCACTCCGAGACGCACGCCTACTGTATCATTCGTAACAACCAAGGGCACATCTTAATGAAGAAAAACGTACGGAAGGGATCCCGTTCGTCCGATGTAACGAAAACCATCCCGAATGAAATATTAAAGCGGACGCATTCGTACTTTGAAGAGGTCTGGGAAAGCTCGGCTGACGGGATGCGGATGGTGGACGAACAGGGAATGGTGATCCTCGTCAACGATGCTTACTGCCGATTAGTCGGCAAGTCTGCGGAGGAGGCGATCGGCAGGCACTTTTCAGAAATCTATGCGGTGCGTGAGCGGGATTCGATGACGCGTAAGCATAAGAAACGTTTCACTTCAAAGACCATTCAGCGTTCCTTCGAACGCGAGTTGGAATTATGGAACGGCGAGAAGAAATGGTTCGAGTTGTCGAATTCCTACATCGAACCGCCGGGTGAACCCCTCCTCCTGCTGAGTATCTTCCGCGATATCACCTTCCGGAAAGAGCTCGAGCGGAAACTACGGGTATTCGAACATACGATTCGGAGCGTTCACGAGAGCGTCAATATAACCGATCTGGACGAGCACATTATATTTGTCAATAAGGCATTTTGCGACCTGTACGGTTACCAAGAAGAGGAAATACTCGACAAATCCGCGTCGATCCTCCGGTCTCAGAAAAACAGTGCTGATATCGTCGAAAACATTCTTCCGTCGACGATGCACGGAGGATGGAGCGGAGAGATTTTTAACAGCAGGAAAGACGGAACCGACTTCTTGATCCGGCTCTCCACGTCGGTTATACGCGATGAAAACGATCGACCGTTCGCTTATATCGGTATATCGCGCGACATTACGGAGGAGAAAAGAATCGAGGAAAATCTGCGTCTGGCAAAGAAAATGGAAAGTATGGGAGTACTTGTCGGTGGAATCGCTCATAATTTTAATAACATACTCAATGTCATTGTCGGCTATGCCTCTCTCTCTGAGATGGATCAATCCGATCGGATGCAGATTCAACGGTATCAGTCGGCAATACTCGAGGCGTCGGAGCGCGGTGCGAACATCGTCCAGCATCTGATGACATTTATAAAGCAGGCACCGGTCAGAATTGAAGATATTAAAATAGATGCGGCGTTGGAACGGCTCATCGTCACCGCCAGGGAGATACTTCCGGAATCCATCCGCATCGATCATGAGCTGTCGGCCGAAACCGCATTGGTACGTGCAGACAGAAGCCAATTCAAACAGGCTATCCTCAATATTCTGCTCAATGCGAAGGATGCAATGCCCCGCGGCGGCACTATCAGCATCCAAACCCACCTGAAACACGGCACATCTATCAGAAAGGAATTTCCGAAAGCGCAGGAGGCATTCTACGTACACATTCAAATCGAGGATACGGGGGTCGGAATTCCACCGGAAAACCTGAATCGGGTGTTCGAACCCTTCTTCACAACAAAACCGATCGATAAAGGTATAGGTCTCGGTCTTCCGATGGTGTATGGCATGATCGATTTAGCGGGAGGTTTCATAGATATTGAAAGCGAGGTGTCGAAAGGAACTCGAGTCGGACTCTACTTCCCCGTGCGGCTCTGATTGAAACAATCTTCCGCTATGTACGTATCAATTACAATGAAACTTTAAAACATGTTTCAATCCCGCCAATGCAAACTTTGGAAGGAGAAGTAAATATGAGACTCAACGGACTTAGATTCACTCTAATCGCAGTACTTTTCATATCCCTTCTATGCCCGCTACCACATTCCGTTTCTGCCCAAAGCGATATACCCCCATTAATCGATCGGGAGATCATTTTCGGGGATCCGGAAATCGCCGGTGCTCAAATTTCACCGGACGGCCGGTTTATCTCGTTCCGTAAGCCGTTTAACGGTGTCATGAATATCTGGATGAAACGAACGGAAGAGCCGTTCGATGCCGCACGTCCGATGACTTCCGATACGACGCGTCCGATAATGGGATATTTCTGGAGTCAGGACTCGAAATATATACTGTACGTTCAGGATAAGGGTGGTGACGAAAATTATCATATTTATGCGGTCGATCCCGAGTCCCTGCCCGAACCGGAAACAGCCGTACCTCCTGCCCGCAATCTAACACCCATCGATAATGTTCGGGCATATATATATTCCGTGCCTGAATCGACACCGAACCGGATTATTATCGGTCTGAACGACCGCAATCCTCAGCTTCATGACGTTTATGCACTTGATCTCACGACGGGTGAGCGCGAATTACTCTTCAAGAACGAGGAGAATGTCGCTGGCTGGATGGCGGATTACGACGGCAACATCCGGCTTGCGATTCGCCAGACTCAGGACGGGGGAACCGAAATTCTCCGCGTCGAAGGCGAACAATTGATCTCCGTCTATTCGGTAAACAATGAAGAGACTGCATATCCGACCGTTTTCCACCGGGATAATAAGCGGGTTTATTTCGTGACAAATAAGGGAGACCGGGATCTTACTCAGCTCGTCCTGTTCGATCCCGCGACGGGACAGAAAGAATTGCTGGAAACAGATCCTGAAGGTCGGGTAGATTTCGGAGGGTCCATATTCTCAAGAAAGACGAGAGAATTGTTGGCGACGTATTATGTCGGCGACCGGCTTCGCGTCTATCCGAAGGATGAAAAATTTGCGGCCGAATATCGAAAACTGACCGATGCTCTTCCCGCAGGGGATATATATTTCGGTTCATCGACGCTGGATGAAACGCTTCAGTTGGTCAGCGTAACGAGCGATGTGGATCCGGGTGCGACATATCTGTATAACCGGGAGACCGGCGAAGTATCATTTCTTTATCGCCCCCGCCCCAAACTTCCCACTCAATCTTTATCCCCGATGCAGGCGATACGTTATACGGCAAGGGACGGAAGAGAAATTCCAGCCTATTTGACGATACCGAAGGGGATGCAACCCAGGAATCTCCCCGTCGTGGTGTTTCCGCATGGTGGTCCATGGGCCCGTGATAATTGGGGATACGACTCGTACGCGCAGTTTCTATCGAACCGCGGATACGCGGTCTTCCAGCCGAATTTCAGGGGATCAACCGGCTACGGAAAAGATTTTCTAAATTCCGGTAACAAAGAATGGGGAACCGGTGCAATGCAGCATGATATCACCGACGGCGTGCGGTATCTCATCGATCAGGGAATAGCCGATCCGGAGAGAGTAGCAATATTCGGCGGATCGTACGGCGGTTATGCTACACTTGCGGGCCTTGCTTTTACTCCCGGACTTTACGCGGGAGGTATTTCATTTGTCGGGCCATCGAATATTATTACGCTGCTCAACTCGATCCCCCCGTACTGGGCTCCGTTGAAAAAACTCTTCGCCGTTCGCGTCGGAGATCTGGAGGATCCCGAAGATGTCGGGCGAATGGAATCGCAATCACCGCTCTTTTCAGCTCATCATATCACCGCTCCGCTGCTTGTCGTGCAGGGCGCAAACGATCCGCGCGTTAAGAAAGCAGAATCAGATCAGATCGTCGTTGCGCTACGGGATCTGGGACGAGAAGTTGAATATATCGTAGCTCCGGACGAGGGGCATGGATTTGCGGGAAGGGAGAACCGGATCGCTCTTACCGTAGCCATCGAAAAGTTCTTCGCCGATCATCTCGGCGGCAGATACCAGATGGATGTTCCCGAGGACATCGCGAAGAAGTTGTCGGATATTACCGTGGATATCACGACGGTCGAACTGCCGAAACCGATAGGAATGACCGAAGGAACGGACAACATACAGCTCCCGAAAGTTTCGGGCAACCGGATAAAAGAGCAGGATCTTCATTACAAAATGAGCATCCAGATGGCCGGTCAGGAGCTTGAGATACAATCGACCCGCTCGATAAAGAGAACTGATCTAAACGGCAGAAAGACGCTTAAAATCGTAGACTCATCCACAAGTCCGATGGGTGAGGCAGCGGACACGGTCTTCATCGATGCCGATACATTTTATCCTATTCACCGGTCGACGACCCAGGGGATGGCTAAGATCAAGATCGATTACACGCCTGAGCAGATCAAGGGGGATATAAACGTCGGGCCTCAGCATATGCCGATCGATGTGAAACTCGCTTCGCCCGTGTTCGGCGACGGGGCGGCGCTCGATATGGTTTTGCTTGGGCTACCGCTCTCTGTAGGATATGAAACGTATCTGAGATCGTTCAATGTCAATCTTCAGAAATCCCGGACGATGAAACTGACCGTTACGGGAACCGAAGGTGTCGAAGTGGCGGGAGACACGATCGATGCTTTCAAGGTGGAAGTGGTGCCCATAGACGATGAGTCGGGGAAAAAAACCGCATGGATCTCGACGGGACAATCCCGTGAATTACTCAGATCGGTGGATCAGCTTTCCTCCGCTATGGGAGGAGGCATCATCACTACGGAGATGGTAGATTCCGAATAGATCCCCGATTATCTCAAACTTAAGTAACCCGGACAGTACGTAACACGTCCGGGTTTTTTATTCGGTTCCGGAATATTTACGGGCATCCGGATGAACCAATATAAATAAAAAAACCGCTGTCGTTTCGTTAACGGCAGCGGTTTTTTTCGCATACGAACGCGTTATGTTACCGGTGCTCGCTGTCGATTCCCAGTCTGACGAGCCGTTTCTCGAGAAGGGATCTTTCCATACCGAGGAATTCTGCGGCGTTAGTCAAATTATTGTTGAATCGCGCAAGTGCGGTGGAGATTACTCCCCTTTCGATCGAATCCAGTGATGAGTCGATCCCCTTATGCTCGCCATGCAGGATTTTATCGATCAGTTTCGTAACGGATGCCTGTTCTCCGACTATATCCGCGGGTAGATGATACGTGCCGTCGGGTGAGAAGAGGACCGATCGTTCAATAACGGATTTCAGTTCGCGGATGTTGCCGTGCCACGGTTGTTTCATCAGGTCATTGAGCGCGTTGATGTCGAGTACGGGTTGAGCTATACCGATTTTTTCACTTACTGCCTCGAGAAAGTGCTGCACGAGATAGGGGATATCCACCTGTCGTTCTCTGAGCGGTACAACTTTCAACTCCCTGAAGGAGCTGAGCTCGTCCGCCAGCTCTTGCAGGATTTCATTCTTCTTTGCGAGCGATTTCGGATCGTCGTTCGCCGTTACTATTAACCGGTTTCCATCCGCTCCCTTCGATGAACCGGATTGTCTGCGGAAATTTCGATCCCGAATAAACATCGCTATTGTCCGCTGCTGTCCGAAACTCATCTTTTCAATGTTTCTGATCAGGATGCTTCCGCTCGCGGTATGAGTGGATAATCGCCGATCTTGTATTCCGGGAGGAACCTGCTGATCCGGTGCAGAGCAGGCTGCAAGATACCTTACGAGCTCGTTCTCGCTGAACGTGTCGGGTGAAATGACAGTTAAGGGAGAAGTGACGGATGAGTCGGATGACGAACCGTGCAGATTCTCCGCCGCGATGAACTTTCCGCTTCCGGACTCGCCTATGACGACGACATCATCCCTGCTTTTCGACAGCTTTTGTATCTGCTTCTGCAGAGTTATCGTCGCTTTGCTTTTCCCTATTAACGGTGCCGACATGTTCTTTATTATCGTTCATTAAGTATATGTGAAATTTCTAATTAATAATACGGTACCATCTTGAGAATAGGAATGCGCTAAATCACATTAACTAACACAGAAAATGCTGAAATCGTGCTGTTTTCGGCATATTACGATGGATACCTCACGGAAACTGTTTTCGTCGATTGCGAGTGAAAAAGCTGGTCCCGTGCAATGTCAAAAAGTCCGTTCCGCCGGAACAAAGCTCTCAGGCCATAGGCACCTCTTCCTTCTTCACTTCACACGTAAATAATTAACAATCAGTTGCCTCCAGGCATATCCAATTCATTGAACTGGAAGCACCGATGGTCTGCTCCCTCATTGTTCGATGCGGCAATTCTGTATATCCTGTTGGAGAGGGGGAATATCTTTTTCATTGCGAATCTATCGGGTATTGCAACATAACAACCGCTCAGAGAATTAATTAAATACCGGCATCGGTGTCCAAAAGATTATTAACGAAGTGAACATAGTGGAATATTGCATTGGAAAAGGTATAATTTATGATACACAAACTATGGGTCCAGTATGATTTATTACTTCAGAAGCTTATGA